>DVHI01000032.1 GCA_018712275.1 Candidatus Coprenecus avistercoris
GCAACAAGGCAGCTGGAACACGTGCCCGTAAGTCCTCCCTCGAACTGACAAAACTGTTCAAAGAATTCAGGAAAATTTCTATTGAAAGCTCGAAATAGTCAATTACGCATTTCAGTTCAAGACTAAGAAGCGGTCCGCGCAAAGCTGGGCCGCTTTTTAGTTTTCTGGCCGGCTGATAATGATGCCGGTAAGACTTTCCGGGCTCCATAGCCACAGTTTGTCATCATCCAGTCTGGAACACTCCAGCCGGCTCATGCTGGAAATCAGGTCTCCAGGACTTCGGAAATCGATGGATGTGGCAATGTGAACCCCGGCGGAACCGGGGATGGCATCCAGAGTAATGTTGAGGCACGTGTCCTGTACATCGGTCTGAATCCTGTACTGGATACGGCTCAGGTTGACAGCTTTCTGGTGTCGCCTTTCATCGAATACGAAAAGGCTCCGGCCTCCGCGGTAGATTCCCTCCCGGTTCTCTTTCAGAAATATCTCTTTTTCAGGAGAATCTATCTCAATGACAGTCCCCTCGCATGAGGACAGCATCGGCACTGCCAGTAACAGCAGAAAGATGATGACGGCGGTATATTCAGCGGTTCTGTTCATCTTCTTTTTCATTTATTGCTTCTGAGACAGTAACTGTGCGGGAGATGGTCTCGGTACTGCCGTCGGAGCTGTATTCAAGTGTGACTTCCATGCGGTAGGTGCCTTCCTGGCGGAATACATAGATGTCCGAATTGATCAGACTTCCGTCAATATGCCATTTGACAGAGGATACGGGCTCTGTGATATTGTTTATTATCATCCTGACGGTGTCTCCTGGGAAATATCTTCTGCGCAGCTGCACATAGGGGTAGGGGGATGACAGCGCATCTGTGGTGAAACGGAGTGTCACAGTGTCTCCGTTGCTGTGGGAGCCTACGTGGTGCAGACTGCATACGTAGTCAGTGTTGGGAGAAAGCCCTTTGAATGTGTAGCTCTGGGAGTATGCTGTGTCCCGGATCGGCTCTTGGGTACTTTCTTCCGGCATCCATTCCAGGGCCCAGGTATAGGTTCCGGGACGACCGCACCTCCACTCCAGCAGGGCGCGGTTCTGCCACGCCTCGATATGGCAGGAGAATGGACTGAGCAGAACCTCGGTGTTGTCTTCCTCAATTCTGAATGTCAGGGTTTCTCCATTGTCCGAGATGCCGGTGAGCTTGATACCTGCGGGAGTGCCGTCCCAGGCAATCAGTGCCGGGGAGCCGGCAGCCGAGAATTCGGTTATGCCTGCCTGTCCCGGGAAAAATATCTGGCTGATGTGGCTTGCCTGAGGGTATGCTTCTACAAGATCCGCGCACTGGTGCATGGCGTAGGCGTTGACCAGATTAGTGGTCCAACGGACAGAGGCGGTGATATCTCCGGCAACGTTGTCCGAGCGGTCTACGTGGTACACAGCCATGCCCTGGCCTTCAATGTAGGCGTCCCAGCCGTTCTGTGTGCGGTATTCCAGCAGATAGTATTCACCAGGAGTGGCTGTGGATATTCTGATGACCTCACCGCTAAGGCAGGTAGGTGAGAGGGAGATGTCTGTCCCGGCTTCTGCGTCGCGGTAGGAGATGACTCCGGCCTGTTCGCGGTCTATAGCGCAGAAGTATGGCGGCGTACGGCCTGAGTTGTTGTAGCTGCCCTCATCCATCAGTGACAGTCTGCCCCACAGGCAGCTGCTCATGCCGCCGTTGCCGTAGTCGGTATCGTAAAGGTCCACGAGTCCGAGATAGTGTCCGAATTCATGACAGAAGGTTCCTATCCCCGAGGGGATACCGCCTCCTTCGATACCAAGGTCGCTTCCGCTTAGCTCGGACGAGCAACCGAACAAACCGATTCTCACTCCGTTGATGCGGATACCCTCGGAGGACAGATTCCCGCTCTGTGGCCAGATGGCGTCATTGTCCCCGCTCTCAGCCTCATTGTAGCCGGCAAAGAACAGGAACAGATAATCTACCTGACCATCTCCGTTAGTGTCATAGCTTTGAAAATCAACGGATGCCGCTGCCAGTGTGCAGGCTTCCTGTATCAGATCGTTCAGGTGCATGTCGTAGTTGATGACGTGCGGAGTGGAGATGTCGTTTTCTCCGTAGTAGGAATACGGGCGGCTCAGCCTGACCGGTTGTGATACGTCGAAGGTGAAGGTATGCCCCGGCATGTTGGCTTCGAAATAGTCTTTGGCGGAACCGGTTCCTCCGTTGGCGGAATAGCCGGGAGAATTGAGCATTTCGTAGAAATGTGTTGCCGGATCCTCAACGGAGAAGTCTGTGCCCTCGAAGCTGACTGGTATGACCAGAGCCCTGATATCGGTCGGGAGGGAGGCTGCTGACGCGGATTTGAGTGCAGGCTTGCTCAGACTGCTCTGTCTTCGGAGGACTACCGGTCCAGGCCTTCTCTCCTGAGCCGGTCTGAAGAATCCGTCTCTGCCTTTTTCCATCGTCCTTCCGTCAGCGGCTACAATCCTTCTTGCAAATTCATCTCCGCTGATATACAGTGTGATGACTTTGCCGTCCGGTTGGCGCACGGTTATCGGAGCCGGGGGCGCCTTTACCGCCAGCGCGGTACTGGCGGTGAGCAGAAGGAAAAATATGAGGCAGATTGAGCGCATTTTTTTAAATTTGCCGTTCGTTTATTATGCAAAAATATGAAAAGATTTAGAATAATCTGTATAATAGGTGCGGCTCTCCTGTTGATTCTCCTTACGTCTACGGAAGCCTCCGCCCAGTCTGCGGGCATGGACTCGCTGATCAACCGGGCGGGCCGCTTCGAGAACTGGAGAGTGTACGAGCTGGAGGAATCCGGCATTATCGGAGGCAATATCAAGACAATTTACAAGCTTTCCGAGGGCAATACCCTAAGGGGACAGGAACCCTGTCCTGTAAGAGAGAAGGACGTGCTGTCTCCCTGCAATATCATGGCCAATGTGGTGGGGGTGATCAAGGGCAGCAACTCGGTCTTCCCAGAGGCCCGTGGTGACGGTTACTGTGCCAGGCTGTCGGTAATCATGGAGAAAGTCAGGGTCATGGGCTTTATTGACATGGAAGTGCTGGTCCAGGGAACTATACTGTCGGGTTATTTCAACGAGCCTATCAAGGATACCAAGAGCGCATACACCAAGATGGACTGCGGTATACCCTATACCGGACGTCCCTCGGCAGTACGCTACGACTATAAGGCCGAGGTGGGTAATCCTATAGTCCGCTCTACCGGTTTCTCCCCCAAGAAGGAAATAGGCGGAAAGGATTATCCTTATATAGCAGTGTATCTCCAGCACAGGGAAGAGGACGATAAGGGCAATGTTACGGCCACACGTGTCGGTACGGCATACCGGATATTCAGTGACAATGTTTCGGAATGGGTGAACGGCGAGACCCTGGAAATCCGCTACGGTGACATCAGCTCCGAGGAGGATTTCATGCCTGAAATGGGCCTCAAGAACGGGGATATAGTCTACTATTGCAAAAACAGCAAGGGCAAGATAGTCCCTATAAAGGAGAAAGGCTGGGCTGAAGCAGACCAGACCCCCACACATATTATAATATGGATATCATCATCCAGCGGTGAGGCCTTCTTCGGAGGTCTCGGCAATACTCTATGGATGGACAATTTTCAGTTGATCAACTGATCCGGTCATGCTGCGGTCGGCTGTCAGGTGTATAGTCCTGTTTATCCTGCTTTGCTACGGCGCTGTCATCAGTGCGGACGGCCAGGTGCTGGATTCGGCGGCTGCGGCCCGCGTGAAAGATACGGTGGACCGTTATTATAAACTGCATCCGAGGCGTCATCCTTCCTTCACATCTTCCGGATTCAAGGCTCTGCCTGTATTCGGTGTGATGTACACCCGTGAGACTGAGTTTGTGGCAATGGGCGGCTTCACCGGTTCGTACCATACGGCCGCGGATACCCTGATTCCGCTCTCAACCATCGGAGCAGTGGCGATGCTTTCAACCAACATGTCATCGGCTCTGGCCCTGACGGGCAAGTGGATTTCCCATACGGGAACGATGCAGGTGGAGTATTCGGCAGCTTATATTTACGCTCCCAGGCATTTCTGGGGCCTGGGATATGAGATGGCTTCGGAAGACGGTGAGCCAGGGAGGCTGGTCAGTCACCGGGTCCGGGCGAGGGCGGATATGCTATACCGGCGCGGTGACAGGATACTGGCCGGTGTTTTTCTTTCCTATTCCGGTTATTATGTTTCCGAACTGTCAGAACCTGAACTGCTGGAGGGTCAGCCTCTGAGTACCGGTTATGCCGGTGTCGGCGTCCGTTTCGACCTGGATACCAGGGACAGCCGCAGTGAGCCTGAACGAGGGGTTTTTCTGGCCCTCCAGCAGAGCGTGCATCTCTCGGTCACAGGTCTCAGACCCTTTTCCAGGACAGAACTGACGGCCGATTTCTTCTGTCCTCTATGGGATGGAGGTGTTCTGGCCACCGATATCTATGGACAGATACATTCCGCGTCCGCACCGTGGACAGTATGGCCTGAGGCCGGAGGAGATGTCAGGCTAAGAGGATATTACCAGGGACGTTACCGGGACAGGAATCTGCTTTCGGCTCAGGTCGAGCTGCGGCAGAGAATCCACGGCAGTCACGGGGCCGTGGTATGGGGCGGGGCCGGAAATGTGTTCCCGTCCTTCAAGGATTTCGAAATAAAAAATACCCTGCCCACATACGGGGCAGGGTACCGTTTCTCATTTCTGGGACTTGTCCTGCGTCTGGATGCCGGTTTCGGGCTCCGGGGGCAGTGGGCAGTCACCGCAGGTGTCAGTCATTCTTTTTGATGTCGGCGATCATGCTCGGATGAATCATGTTCTTGGGATTCAGAATCACGTCGAGCTGTTTCTTGGTCAGGAGGTTGCGCTCCAGTACGAGGTCGTATACGCTTCTTCCGGACTCGAGGGCCTCCTTGGCGATCTCGGTGCAGTTGGAGTAGCCGATGTAGGGCTTGAGGGCTGTAACGATACCGATACTGTGCTTAACCTGCTCCTCGCAGTGTTTCTTGTTGGCCTTGATGCCCTCGATGCACTCTACGCGGAGGGTGGTGAATGCGCGGGTCATCCATGTGGCTGACTCTACGAGGGACTCTACCATCACGGGCTCCATTACGTTGAGCTCGAGCTGGGCGGCCTCGGAAGCCATGGTTACGGCGAAGTCGTTGCCGATGACCTTGAAGCATACCTGGTTGACCACCTCGGGGATAACGGGGTTGACCTTTCCGGGCATGATGGACGAGCCGGGCTGCTTGGGAGGCAGCTTGATCTCCTCGATACCTGTACGGGGACCGGAGGACATCAGACGCAGGTCGTTGCATATCTTCGAGAGGCGGATGGCGATGGACTTCAGAGCCGAGGAGTAGGCTACCATGCACGAGGTGTCGTGTGTGGCCTCGATCAGGTTCCTGGAGAGCTTGATGTCCAGGCCTGAGATCTCGCGGAGATACTCGGTGCAGTACTTGGCGTAGTTGGGTTCGGCGGTGATGCCGGTGCCGATGGCGGTGGCTCCCATGTTGGTGTAGAGGAACTCGTCGGCGGCTTTCTGCAGTCTTGCGGCCTCATGCCTCATGGCGTCTGCGAAGGCTCCGAAAGACTGTCCGAGGGTCATGGGCACTGCGTCCTGCAGCTGGGTACGGCCCATCTTGATGATGTTGGCGAACTCTTTCTTCTTGTCGTCGAAGGCCTTGATCAGCTCCTTGAGGGCTGCCTGCACCTTCTCGTTGATGAAGTACAGTCCGAGATGCATGGCGCTGGGGTAGGCGTCGTTGGTGGACTGGGCCATGTTGATGTGGTCGTTGGGATGGCAGTACTGGTACTCGCCTCTCTGATGACCCATGAGCTCGAGGGCGCGGTTGGCGATTACCTCATTGGCGTTCATGTTCATGCTGGTGCCGGCTCCGCCCTGAACCATGTCGATGGGGAAGAACTCGAGGTGCTTGCCGTCGATGAGCTCCTGGCAGGCCTCTACTACTGCGTCCTTGACCTGGTCGCTGACCAGACCGAGCTTGTGGTTGGCCTTGATGGCAGCCATCTTCACGATACCGAAGGCCTTGATGAACTCCGGATAGTCGCAGAGATGATAGTTGCTGATATCAAAGTTCTCAATGCATCTCAGAGTCTGGATGCCGAAAAGGGCCTCAGCGGGAACTTCCTTGTATCCGAGCAGGTCATGTTCGGTGCGGGTCTTGCCCGAAACGGGAAATTTAAACTGTATCATTACTGTTGTTGTGTTAGATAAAATTAGTATTATAAAAAGAATTTGTCGACTTTGTCCACGGCGTCAGGGTTGGCGAACACCACGACCTGGTCGTATGGCCGGATGGTGCTCTCGCTGTCGGCGATGAAGCTCTCGTTGCCCCTGACATAACCTCCGATGATGGCTTCCTCGGGGAAGTTCAGCTCCTTGAGCCTGCCCGTGGTTATTTTACTGTTGGTATTTACTATGAATTCGAGGACCACTGCGTCGGTTCCGTTGAGGACCTTGATGGAGCGGACCTTGTTGGAGAGAGTGAAGCGGAATATCTTGCCGGCCGTGATGAGTTTCTTGTTGATGACGGAGTCCACACCCATCTCCTCGGCCAGTTTTATATACTCGAAGTTCTCCACCTCGGCTATTACTTTGGGTATGCCCATGCGCTTGGCCACCACGCAGGAGAGGATATTGGTCTCGGAACTGCTGGTAACGGCGACGAAGGCCTCCATGTCCTTCAGTCCCTCCTGCATGAGGAGGTCGGAGTTGCGGCCGTCCCCGTTGATGACCAAAGTCCTGTCCAGGGCCTCGGACAGATGGGCGCACCTGTCCGGCCTGAGCTCTATGAGCTTGATGTTCTCGGCCTGTTTCTCCATGGAGCGGGCCACCATCTCTCCGATGCGGCCTCCGCCCAGAATCATCAGGTTGCGTACCGATACCTTGGGTTTGCCGGACAGCGACAGAGCCTGCTCCATACCCTCTTTCTTGGAGACTAGATAGACCACATCGCCCAGTTTGAAGCGTGTGGCGCTCTTGGGTATGATGGTCTTGCCGTCGCGGGAGATGGCTACCGAGCGGAAAAGGTTCTGGGTCCTCTCCCGCAGTTCGGCGACGGTGCGGTCCACCATAGGGGAGCACTCTTCCAGGCGGTAGACGATAAGCTGCAGCTTGCCGTGCGAGTAGTTCATGAACTCGGAGGCATTGTTCTGCTTCAGCAGGTTGACAATCTCCGTAGCGGCTATTTTCTCAGGATAGAAGAGGGAGTCTATGCCGAGATCGGTAAAGATGATTCTGTTGTCGTTCTTCTGGTACTCCTCGTTGTTGATACGGGCCGTAACCTTCTTGGCTCCCAGCTTTTTTGCCAGGGCCGCGGAGACTATGTTGATGTCCTGCTCCGAGTCAGGATTGACGGCGATGAAGAGATCCGCACTGCCTGTTCCGGCCTGGACCAGAGTCTCGATGGAAGTGGGATGTCCCACTACCGTCACTATGTCCGAGTCACTGGCCAGGTCCTCCAGACTCTCGGGGTCTGGGGAGATAACCGTAATCTCGTGGTACTCCATGCTCAGCATCTTGGCAAGATGACTGCCAATCTCTCCGGCTCCGGCGATGATGATCCTCATAGACTGCTCTTTCTACTCGGTTTCTTTTTTTCTCCTGCTTTTGGCCAGGTTGCGGATGAAATCCACGGTCCTGTACAGTATGTTGAAGGAGGGGTTGTGCGAGGCTATGGCCTTGCAGCCCATGTCCAGGAGGTTGGAAGGGGAGATGAATTCCCACACGCAGCGCAGCTTGTACAGGACCATTATCTCCTGATGGTCAATGCGGGAAGACAGGAGCCTGCGGCAATACTGCAGCTCCTCGAGGTTCCGGATGTTGCGGTAGTCTGAGATTCTATTGTCCTTTTCCATTTTTCCTGTCGTCGAAAAACATTCGTAAAAACATTCTCAGGGGGCTGTTGATAAGGAACCGGTCCTTGAAGAGGAACAGTGCCAGAATCAGCAGGAGGAATATGCCGGCTGTAATCAGCAGGCCGGCCGTCCTGTTGCCCACCAGTACGGTGAACCAGGAGGATAGCGCAGCAGCCGCTATGCCGAGGACTACTCCGACCAGGATGAAAAGCAGGAAGAAGAAAATAATCCTGCTGAAGATCTTGGCCAGGTTCTCGGCCAGGGCCAGCTTTATCTCGTCAATGCGCAGGTCTATGTAGCACTTGATGGACGAGAAGAGGTCTCCCAGGGGGTTGTTGCTGTTCGGTGTCTGGTTCTCCATCTCCGGGCATTATTCGGGAATGGCTCCGTTATCGGCACCGGCCTTGGCCGAAGCGTATGCGTCGGCAGCTGCCTTGGCGCGGCTCTCGAGGTTGTTGATCTTGTCCTTGAGACCCTGGTACTCCTTGTCGAAGGTGTCCTTGATCTTCCTGCGTGTCTCCTCGCCTGACTCGGGTGCGAAGAGGATCGCTACGGCGGCTCCTACGAGTACTCCGCCCAGAAAAGTGAATAGATTGTCTGTTTTCATACCGTATATGTTTTGAATAAATACAAAAATAGCAAATTAATTCTATATTTGTCTTCCGTTAATGGAGAAAAGATGAAAAAGATTAAAGTAACGATGAGATATGCGCTCCTTTCTGCCACGGCAGTCCTCCTTGCGCTCTCGGCGGTCTCCTGCCTCGACAATCAGGGAGGCAATGATATGCGGATAGGACGTACCGTCCTGATATATATAGCGGCTGACAATGACCTGGAGCCCTTCGCCCGTCAGAATCTGGAAGACATCAAGAACGGCGGACTGCCCCAGTATTTCGACGAGGGCTCCGGAGATGTCCTTCTGGTGTATGCCGATATCTGCGGTGAGACTCCTAAACTTATGAGGCTGAGCTCCGGCCGTCCAGGAGAAGTGTACGAGGAGGTGCTCATGGAATATGATCAGGAGCAGGATTCCATGTCCGATTCGGTGATGAATGCCGTCCTTTCCTATGCCGACGCGCTTTTCCCTTCTGACTACAGGGGGCTGGTCCTTTGGTCCCATGGTACGGGATGGCTGCCGGAAGGCTTTTACAGCAATCCGGTCGAGGATTCGGATGGAGGCATAGTCCCCATGCAGTTGGCCGAGGATCCCTTTGCCGCGTACGTGAAGTCTTTCGGAAGTGACGGAAGCAGTGAGATGGACATACGTGATCTGGCGGAGGCGCTGCCGGTGCATTATAGTTATATACTTTTCGACGCATGCCTGATGGGCGGTGTGGAGGTTGCCTACGAGCTGAGGGAGAAGTGTGACTATCTGGTAGCATCGGCTGCGGAGGTGCTTGCAGCTGGTTTCCCATACGAGGAAATATTGGAAGATATGCTTGATGGCAGTCTGTCCGCCTTGAAATCAATGTGTGACAAGTATTATGAGTATTACAGCGAAGACGGGGCTACAGTGGCAGTAGTGGACACTAAAGCTTTGGATGGACTTGCCACGGCATGCCGTGAGGTGCTGGACAACGGAGGACGGGACAGTATACAGCTTCTGGATATGGACTCACTGCAGGGGTACTACAGACTGAATAAGCACTGGTTCTATGATCTTGAAGACTTTGTGACCAGTATATCTCCAGATGAGGAACGAACTGAATCTTTCCGACAGGCGCTGGATGCGGCTGTTGTGTACAAAAAGGCAACTGATGCGTTTGTACTCAGAGGATATGTGCAGTTCGATATAAAAACATTTTCGGGACTGAGCACCTATGTACCCAATCCCGAAAACTCAGTTCTTGATAAATATTACAGGACCCTCGCCTGGAACAAGGCGGTCACGATGGTCGAGTAATTATTTCTTCTCGCCGAAGAATCTCTTGTACAGACCCTCGAAAGCCTGGCCGTGACGCGCCTCGTCCTTGCACATCTCGTGCACGGTGTCGTGGATGGCGTCGAGGTTGAGCTGTTTGGCCTTGGTGGCGATACGCTTCTTGTCGGCGCAGGCGTCGGCCTCTGCGTGCATTCTCTTCTCGAGGTTGGTCTTGGTGTCCCAGACTACCTCACCGATGAGCTCGGCGAATCTGGCGGCGTGATCAGCCTCCTCGTAGGCGATACGGCGGTAAGCCTCGGCGATCTCGGGATAGCCTTCCCTGTCAGCCTGACGGCTCATGGCTATATACATACCTACCTCAGAACATTCGCCTGCAAAATGTGCCTGCAGACCTTCCCATATTTCCTGGTCGCAGCCTTTGGCCACTCCGAGAGTGTGGCCGTCGGCCCATGAGATTTCATTGGCTTCTTCCTTGATCTCTACAAACTTGCTTGCGGGAGCCTTGCAGAGAGGGCATTTTTCAGGAGGGTTGTCTCCAGTGTGCACGTAACCGCATACGGTGCATCTCCATTTCTTTTCCATAAAAATTAATCTAAAATGTTGTTAATTCGTCCGTGCAAGATACAAATTTTTTGCCAAACTTGAAAATTTGATTACTTTTGCCACCCCTAAAAGCCATCAGGCTTTTGGTGCAATGGGGTCCGGAAAGCCCGGACTGAGTAACACTTTTTAAATTAATATCATGAAACACATTGCCTTACATGGTACGGCCAGGACTAAGGGCCGTAAGTCGCTCACCAAGAGCATCCGCAGAGAGGGTCAGGTACCCTGCAACCTCTACGGCAACGGAGTGGAGAACGTACTGTTCTCAGTAGACGCAAGAGACCTCAAGGCTCTCACCCACACTCCCAACAGCTACATCGTGGACCTCGACATCGACGGCAAGAACTATCTCGCCATCCTGCACGAGCTTCAGTTCCACCCTGTTACTGACAACACCATCCACGCTGACTTCCTGGCTATCTCGGCTGACAAGCCCGTGACCATCAACGTGCCTCTGAACATCTTCGGCAACTGCGCCGGAGTGAAGGCCGGCGGTAAGCTCCTCATCGAGGCCCGCAAGCTCAGGGTATGCGGTCTGCCCGACCAGATACCCGATGTACTCGACATCGACATCACCAACCTCAAGCTCGGCAAGCAGATCACAGCCGGTGACCTCTCTTACGAGGGCATCCAGATCGTAAGCCCCAAGACTACAGGTGTCTGCACAGTTAAGCACACCCGTGCCGCCATGGCCGGTGCAGCTGAGGAGGAGGCACCCGCAGAGGAGGCAGCACCCGCAGCTGAGTAATTATCCCGCTCATGACATATCTCATAGTCGGATTGGGAAATATCGGGTACGAATATGTCGGTACCCGCCACAATATGGGATTTTCGGTATTGGACACCTGGGCTCAGGCGTCCAATACTCTTTTTACGACAGTCCGTTACGGCGACATGGCGGAGATCCGGCTCAAGGGCCGCACCTTTGTCCTGCTCAAGCCCTCGACCTACATGAACCTGAGCGGCAAGGCAGTGGCCTACTGGCTGGATAAGAAGAACATCCCTGTGGAGAACCTGCTGGTGATAGCGGACGACATGAACCTGCCGTTCGGCACGATGCGTATGCGTAAGGGCGGAAGTGCCGGCGGCCACAACGGCTTGGCCAACATAGCGGAGATGCTGGGAACTCAGGATTATCCGCGCCTGCGTGTAGGTATCGGCTCGCACGTGGGACGTGGCCCGCAGGTGGATTTCGTCCTGGGAAAATGGGACGAGGAGGAGGAGAAGCAGCTTCCTGAGATAAGGGAGAGGGCGGTGGAGGCAGTCAAGTCCTTCGGGCTGGCCGGCATAGAGCGGACCATGACCCAGTTCAATCGACAATAAACACTTCCTCGTCCTCCCGCTGGAAGTAGTACTGCTCGCGGGCGAATTTCTCAAGGGAGTCCCGGTCCGATGTCAGTTGGTCCAGCTTGCCGTCCAGAGCCTCGATGTCCCGGTGGTACTGGCGGATGACCCTCTCCTGGCGCAGAACCTCGAGGTAGTCCCCTGCCCAGCGGATGAGGTTGTTGCGGTCTACGAAAAGGACTATTACCGCGAATATGAAAGTGACGATGAAGTACTTGTTTGTCAGTACTTTTACCAACTTCTTACGGGGATGGCCCTTCTGCTTCACGGAATCTTGCTCCACGGCGGAACCGGTCCCGGTGTCCGTGGAGTTTCCGGTGTCATCCTGTCTTTTATTGTAAGGTACTTCTTCTTCCATGGATGCAAAGTTATCATTAATTGCGT
>DVHI01000033.1 GCA_018712275.1 Candidatus Coprenecus avistercoris
TTCGACAAGATAGATGAGCTGGTCAGCAAGGGATACGATACAGCCATGCTGTATATGGACGAGATTCTGTCCAGGGTGGAAAGACGGCGTACCAAAGCGGAAGTGGACTCTATGCGTATTGCTTTCAGGCAGAAGTGTCTGGATCTGAAATTTGACTCTGTTGAGGTAACCGGTCCGCTGACCGATGCCCAGCGGATGTACATAACGTCTACGGTGACTGATAAGAAGGATACATTTTCCTTTCTTCAGGCCAAGAGAGGTTATTACCGTGTCCTGTCGACCAACGCCATACAGTCATTCTATCCGACGGCTGTCCTGAAAGAGGATTCTCTGTTTACCCTCCGCCTGCAGACTGTCCCGAAGAACGTCCTGTCCATCTCCGTGGGAGGCAACATATCCTCCTCGTCCCTGATGCAGGGATTTGTGGGACTGTCCCATACGCATTTCTCCCGTCATCCGTGGAATGCCGCCGTCAATCTGGATATAGGGCAGTTCTTTACCGGAATAGGTCTGTATTACCGGCAGCATATCGGTATCCGTCCCCTTTTCCTGTATGAGGTTATGCTGAATGTCCACAATTTCGACTATTTCGGCAGCAGCCAGGGACTCCTCTTCTCTAAATCCCTGGCCAGCAATATCCGCGAGAATGAGTCCTATATGACCCTTAATATGGGAACCCCCATATCCTATAACAGCAGCATCCTTCTGGAGTTCGGATTTACAGGAGGCATCAACGACTATATATATTTCCCCGCAGACAATTATACCCAGTATGACGTGGAGGACCGTACCACTCTGTCCTACCTTACTCCCAGACTCAAGATAGCTCAGACAACATTGGATTACAATATGTATCCCACTTCCGGAAGAAGGCGCCTGCTGGAATTCCGTTACATATTCAGTCATGAAAGCCATGTCGAGGGTACTATGTTTGCGGATGAGACTTCTGTTGCGCAGCCTTATAAACATACATTCCTGGCCAGGCTCAATCTGGAGGATTACTATGATATGGGCCGGTGGTTCTCTTTAGGCTATAATATTGACCTGACCGTATCCACCGCTTTGAACCTGTGCGACTACACCTCCACTATGATAGCCATGCCTGCATTCCAGCCGACTGTTCACAGCCGGACTCTAATGATGGGAGCCTACAGAGCGCCTGTCTATGTCGGAGCCATGTTCACACCTGTCGTCAAATTTACCAAGACATTCTTCCTGCAGCTCTCTGGAGGCTATTTCCAGCCTTACAAGGCACTGGTGTCGACCGGGGCTGGAAATTATGAGTATTCGGAGCCTTTCCCCCGCGGAGGTTTCATAGGCAATGCAGCCCTGGTGTGGCAGTCCCCTATAGGCCCGGTATCCATCTCGTGCGCTTACTATGAGAAAGCGGAGAAAGCCAAGTGGTACCCGTCGTTCAACATCGGTTTCCTGATATTCAGGGAACACGGACTTAACAATTGAAGCACCCTGGATTATGGGAATGAAGCAGATACTCGGCAAACTGGCCGGACAGACGGCAATCTACGGGACCAGCACTATAGTGGCCCGCTTCCTCAACTACATGCTGCTGCCGCTGTACACCTATACTCTCTCTACGGCGGATTACGGAGTGCTGACGGAGTTCATGTCCTATATCGCGGTTCTGCAGGTCCTGCTGACCATGGGACTGGAGACCGGCTGTTTCCGCTTTGCCAACAAGGAGGGCTATGAGCCCCGCCGGGTGTTCTCCGGTGCGTTGGCCGCAGTCTCGACGGTGTCGGCGGTATTTCTCCTGCTGATGCTCCTCTTCGGAAGGGGGCTGTCGGAGCGGATGGGCTACGGAGGATACTGGAACGTCTATATATACATAGGTATCATACTCTTCTCCGACTGCTTCACGGCCATACTCTTCGCCAAGCTGAGGCAGGAGAACCGGGCCTGGCGGTTTGCGGCCTTCAAGGTGGTCAAGATCCTGGCTGAGGCCGGCACCAACCTGCTGCTCTTTCTCTGGTACCCCCGGTATGCCGCCGCGCATCCGGACAACCTGCTCTCGGGCCTGATACCCGCCGTACCGGATTTTTCCTACCCGATATTCTCCATACTGGTCAGCTGCGTGCTCTGCTTCCTGCTCTTCATCCCCGAACTGCTGCGCCTGGGCCTGAACCCGGACAGCCGCACACTGAAGGACCTGCTGCGCTACTCCCTGCCGCTGATGGTGGCAGGTCTGCCGGGCGTGATGAACGATTTTCTGGACAGGATACTCTTCCGTTTCTTTAACGTGGACGACAGCCTGTGGAGGGCTGACCTGGGTGTATATCAGGCGGCCGTGAAGGTGGCGGTGATCATGAGCCTCTTCGTGCAGATGTTCCGCTTCGCCGCGGAGCCGTTCTTCTTCTCCAACACCCGTCAGAAGGATTTCAAGCGGGTCTACGCCTCGGTGATGGAGTACTTCGTGATGTTCTGCATGCTGATATTCCTGGGTGTGACCTTCTATCTGGACATCATCCAGCTCATCGTGGGCAGCGACTTCCGCGAGGGCATGGGCATAGTCCCGGTGATGCTGCTGGCCTACATGATGATGGGCATGCTCTTCAACGTATCCATGTGGTACAAGCTCTCCGACCGTCCCTCCTTCGCCATATACATCACCCTGGCCGGTCTGGCGGTGACAGCCGTCATCAACATCGTCTTCCTCCCGGTGTACTCCTATCACGCCGCCGCGTGGGGCCATTTCTTCAGTTACCTGACGATGCTGGTGCTCAGCGTTATGCTTGGCCGCAAATACTACTCCATACCCTACCGCTGGGGCAAGATAGGCGCATCTGTCCTGCTCGGTCTGGCGCTCTATGCCGCAGCCATGACGGTGCCGGACTCCGTTCCATACGGATGGGTGCTGGTGGTACGGACCCTGCTGATAGGCGTCTATATGGCGGGTCTGTTCTGTATCGAGAAATATTTCAGAAGACATAATACATCACTCAATGAAAGTCAAGATAGTCAATAAGTCTCATTTCGAGGCACCTTCCTATGCCACCGGCCAGTCTGCCGGGATGGATCTCAGGGCCGACATCGCTGAGCCCGTAACCCTCGGCCCCCTGCAGCGGGAACTCATACCCACCGGTCTGTACATCGAGCTGCCGGCCGGATTCGAGGCGCAGATACGTCCCCGCAGCGGCCTGGCCGTCAAGCACGGAATCTCCCTGGTCAATACCCCTGGCACGATAGACGCGGACTACCGCGGGGAGATCAAGGTTATTCTGGTCAATCTCTCGTCGGAGCCGTTCACCGTCAATCCCGGCGAGCGCATAGCCCAGATGGTCGTAGCCCGTCACGAGCGTGTGGAATGGGAAGAGGTCGAGGTGCTGGAGGAGAGTGCGAGAGGGGAGGGAGGCTTCGGCTCCACCGGACGGAAGTAGAATGTTCAGAATTTCTTAAGACAATGGACAGGACAATAGAAAACAGGCTGTACGACGCATTCCTCTCCTCCACGGGAGTGTCCACCGACAGCCGCAGGATAGAGCCCGGGGTGATGTTCTTCGCCCTGAGGGGGGACAATTTCGACGGCAACCGTTTCGCCGCCGCCGCACTGGAGTCAGGAGCGGCATGGGCGGTGGTCTCCCGGGACAGCGGGATTCCTGACGGAGGACAGTACATCGCGGTGGACGACACGCTCGAGGCCCTGCAGGCCCTCGCCCGCCGTCACCGCTCGTCATTCCGCATACCGGTGCTGGGCCTTACCGGCACCAACGGCAAGACCACGACCAAGGAGCTTATCTGCGCCGTCCTCTCGGCCAAGTACCGGGTGACGGCCACCATCGGCAACCTGAACAACCATATCGGAGTGCCCCTGACCCTGCTGCGCCTTACCCCGGAGACCGAGATAGCCGTGGTGGAGATGGGAGCCAACCATCCCGGGGAGATTGCGGCCCTTGCAGCCATTGCCCTGCCGGACTACGGACTCATCACCAATGTGGGCAAGGCCCATCTCGAGGGCTTCGGCTCTTTCGAGGGGGTAAAGCGGGCCAAGGGCGAGCTCTACGATTATCTGCAGCGCACCGGAGACACCGTCTTTCTCAATGCCGGTGACCCGGACCTCTGCGCCATGGCCTCCATGCGGCCGGACCTCAGGACGGTCCGTTACGGGGTGGAGGCTGCCGGAATCTCCTTACTGCCGGTGACGGCACATGAGCCATATCTCCGTCTGAGGCTTCCCGAGGGGATCACAGTGTCCACTCACCTCGTCGGCTCCTACAATGCCCCGAACGTGGCGGCAGCCCTCTGCGTCGGGCGCTATTTCGGAGTCTCCCTGGAGGATGCCGCAGCCGCCGTGGAGGCATACGTGCCCTCGAACCTCCGTTCCCAGCTGGAGCGCACGGCCCGCAACCTGCTGGTCCTGGATACCTATAATGCCAACCCCTCCAGCATGAGGGCCTCCCTGAGTAATTTCGCCGCATCGCATTTTCCCAACAAGATGCTGATCCTGGGGGAGATGCTCGAACTCGGACAGGACTCCGTCCAGGAGCATGTCAGGGTGATGGAGACTGCCGTCGGGATGCCTGACTGCGGGAGAGTGCTGCTGGTGGGCGGGGAGTTCCTGCGTGCTGCCCGGGAGTGTCCTTCCCTGGCGGAGGACAGCCGCCTGACATTCTGCCGGGATGTGGAGGAGGCCCGCAGGATTCTGGAGGAGAATCCTGTTTCCGACTGCACGGTACTTTTGAAAGGTTCCAATGCAGTGCGTCTGCCGCTGTTAAAGGAGGTTCTGTAAACTGTCAGCCTATGTCGCGTACTGCTGTCGTAATACTGAATTGGAACGGAAAGGATTATCTGGAGAAGTTTATACCCTCTGTGCTGGAGTGCATGCCGGAGGGCGATGAACTCTATGTGGCGGATAACGGGTCGGATGACGGGTCTCTGGAACTGCTCAGGAGCATGTGGCCCGATCAGGTACGGCTTATACTGCTGGACCGCAATTATGGGTTTACCGGGGGATACAACCGTGCTCTGAGGCATCTGGACACTGAACGTCCCGGAGAGTTCGACTACTATCTGCTGCTCAACTCCGACATAGAGGTGACTCCCGGCTGGCTTTCGGAGCTGGAGTCTTTTATGGATGACAGACCTCGCTGTGCCGTGTGCGCCCCCAAAATACTCAGCTTCTGCTGTCGGAACCGCTTCGAGCATGCTGGAGCATCGGGAGGGTTTGTGGACCGCTGGTATTATCCTTACTGCCGCGGCCGGATTCTGAACCGGATAGAAGAGGATAGAGGACAGTATGATATGCCTTGCCGGGTCTTCTGGGCTTCCGGAGCGGCATGTATGGTTCGCACAGATGTGTGGAGGCAGCTTGGGGGACTGGATGAGAGCTTCTTTGCCCACATGGAGGAGATAGACCTGTGCTGGAGAGCCATGCTGGCCGGATGGGAGATATGGGTCGATCCCCGTGCTGTCGTTTACCACGTCGGAGGAGGCACCCTTCCCAATAATTCCCCCCGCAAGCTGTACCTGAACTTCCGCAACAACCTCCTGATGATGTACAAGAACCTTCCAGCCCATTCCCGTTCCAGGATTATATTTTCAAGGATGTGTCTGGACGGAGCTATAGCCTGCGTTTATCTGCTTACGGGGAAGATTTCATTCTTCAGGTCCGTAGTCAGGGCGCATGGAGATTACCGCAGGATGCGGTGTAAGCTTTCAGTGGCGGGTTCTGGTTCAGAGGTGCCTCGTCCCAGAGTCTCGATAGTCCGTCTGGCTTTGGGTGGATTCAGGTATCCGGGAGGTGAAAGAAAACTTGGAGATTAGCGATAAAGTGCTACATTTGCAACATTTTTCAAACGAATCAGAAGTTATTATATGGCTTTTACAAACAATGTGATGATTGTCCGCCACAAGCTGCTGGCGATGATGGTTAACAAGTGGAAAGAAGACAGGCTTGTCGCTGATGTGGACAGGCTGCCGATTCAGCTCAGTCCCCGCAAGGCAGAGGTGCTCGGAAGATGCTGCGTGCATAAGGAGAGAGCTGTCTGGAAGTACAAGATGTTTCCGCTGCTCGGTTATGACATGAGTGACGAGAAGGACGAGCTGACCCCTCTGTCGGAATACGCCCGCAGAGTCATCAGCGGTGAGAGGGAGCAGAAGGACAATATCATGTGTGTCATCGACGAGGCATGCTCATCATGTGTGAAGACCAACTATGAGATCACCAATCTCTGCCGCGGATGTGTAGCCCGCAGCTGCTCCATGAACTGCCCCAAGGGCGCCATTACGCATGATATCAAGCGTCACGGCCAGGCTGTAATAGACCACGACCTGTGTATCAACTGCGGCAAGTGTTATCAGAGCTGCCCTTATCACGCGATAGTATATATTCCCGTGCCTTGTGAAGAGGCATGTCCGGTAAAGGCTATATCCAAGGATCAGTACGGAGTGGAGCACATCGATGAGAGCAAGTGTATCTACTGCGGCAAATGTCTGAACGCCTGTCCCTTCGGAGCTATTTTCGAGATTTCTCAGGTATTCGACGTGCTGAACAACATCTGGGACGGACGTCCGGTAGTGGCTATGGTAGCGCCTTCGATTCTCGGTCAGTTCAAGACATCCAAGGAAAAGCTTTACGGTGCCATCAAGGCCATAGGCTTTACGGCAGTGGTAGAGGTCGCTGAGGGTGCCATGATGACTGTCACCAACGAGGCTCACGAGTTGAAGGAGAAGCTGGAAGAAGGCCAGCCCTTCATGACCACAAGCTGCTGTCCTTCGTGGATAGAACTGGTACGTAAGCACATACCCGAGATGGCGCCCTTCGTGTCGTCCACAGGCTCTCCCATGTACTACAGCGCTCAGATAGTCAAGGAGAAATATCCTGCCGCCAAGCAGGTATTCATAGGTCCTTGCATCGCCAAGCGCAAGGAGGCTAAAGGCAATCCAAACGTAGATTATGTAATGACATTCGAGGAGCTCGGCAGCATTATCTCAGGCTACGAGATTGATTTTGACAAGGTGGAGCCCTATGAGGTCGAGGTTCTCTCTGTCAAGGAGGCCCATGCCTTCGGTCAGAGCGGTGGAGTCGCCGGAGCCGTCAAGGCTTTCCTGGGCGAGGATGTCAACTCTCTCCGCGTGGCCGGCATGGATAAGAAGAACATTGCCCTGATGAAGAGCTACGCCAAGACCAAGAAGGCTCCGGCACAGTTCCTCGAAATGATGGTATGCCCCGACGGCTGTATCTCCGGTCCATGCACCTACAATGACGCTGTGTCCGGCAAGAAACTGTACAACACGGAACTGGATACTATCGACGATACATACGCCTCCCGCCGCGAGTCGTAGTTGGAATATTCGATATTTTTTTGCAAATTTGCAGCATTAACGACTACTAGGTTATGCCGGAGTAATCCGTTCTCCATTTCACCTCCTCACCGCCCGGTGTTCATAGTAGGTAATACTAAATATAAATGATCTGCGATTTCAGACTAAAAGTATTTCACACGGTGGCGATGAAAGGCTCTTTTACCGCCGCGGCCAAGGAGCTCGGCATAACCCAGCCGGCTGTAAGCAACCACATTTCAGAACTTGAGGGATCCGTCGGGGACATGCTCTTCTACAGGAGCCGCAAGGAGACCGTGCTGACGCCCAAAGGCAAGATCCTCTTCGAATATGCCGAGAAGATACTCAACCTCTACCGCTGTGCTGACCGGGAGCTTATGCCTCCGCGCAGGGAAGACCGGAGAAGACTGGTGGTGGCTGCCATTCCGGAGGCTGCGAAATTTGTCCTCAGGCCATTGATTGACAGCTATCTCCGGATTTACCCCGGCGCAGAGATCTCTGTGCTTGAGCGCACCAGGGAGGAGGCAGTGGCCATGCTGGCTGACTCGGAGGCTGACCTGGCTGTTACTGAAGCCCCTGTAGAAGGGTACGACAGCACCGTTTTCGCGGTTCTCAACATCTCGGGAGCCTCACGCCCGATGGCAACGTGGTATCTCAGCAGGACCGCCGGTACCGGCAATAATGAGGTCATCAATGATTTCCTGTTGTGCTGCAGGACTTTTAAATGAGAAGTGTCTGGAAGATATCGGCCGCTCTCCTGCTGCTTGCGGCGGCAGTGACATTTACTGTCCTGACAGTGGCGGGCAGATCCGGAAACACAGCGGAAGTTGCGGATGAGAGTCTTTCGGAACAGGACGATGTCTCTATAAACGAATTTCTTACCAACGACCTGAGCGGTTCGGCCAAGGCTGCCGCCCTCGACTCCTATATCGAAAAGTTCATGAGAAGATGGGAGATCAAGGGCGGCAGTCTGGCTGTCATGAAGGACGGCCGCCTGGTATATTCAAAGGGTTACGGCTGGGCCGACGAGGAGGAGGGCGTGCCGATGTCCCCTGGGCATATAATGCGTATCGCCTCGCTCTCCAAGCTGGTGACGGCCACGGCTGTCATGCAGCTGTGTGAGCGCAGGGTCCTAAGTCTGGACGACCGGGTCTTCGGCAGGGGAGGGATTCTGGACTGTCCCCAGTTCAGCGATATCCGCGACCGGAGAGCGAAGGATATAACGGTCGGGCAGCTGCTTCGCCATGAAGCCGGATTCACCATGCATAAGGGCGACCCGCTTTTCACTACCCGCGAGATTATCATCTGGGAGGACCTGGACACGGTGCCGGACATGGACCGTGTCATAGAATATGCGCTGGGGGAGAGGCTGGGCTACACGCCGGGTACCGGCTTCCGGTATTCCAATCTGGGGTACCTCATTCTGACAAAGGTCATAGAGGTGTGCAGCGGAATGGATTATGAGGAATATTGTCAGGAGAATATCCTTCATCCGGCAGGATGCTATGACATGCACCTGGCCCATAATTTCTACGAAGACCGCTATCCCAATGAAGTCCGCTATTACGAGACGCATGATGCGGAGCCGGTGCCCGCTTTCGACAACAGCGGAGATACCCTGTGGCGCCGTTACGGAGGCAGCAATATAGAGGGACTGCGCGGAGCGGGAGCCTGGGTCGCCTCGCCCTCCGAGTTTGTACGTTTTGTAGCCTCCATTGACGGAGACCCTTCCGTTCCGGACGTCATATCTCCGGAAAGTGTCCGTGCCATGACCGCTGATCCGGAACATCCCTACCGTCCTGTCGGATGGGTGCGCGCGGGAGCGTCTTCGGACTGGTCCCGCACGGGCACGCTTGCCGGTACCAGTGCTCTGGTCAAGAAGCAGGCCAACGGATATATCTGGATGTTCGTAACCAATACCAGTTCGTGGAAAGGCTCGAAGTTCACCCGGTATATAGACCGGATGTACCGCACCGCTTCCTCCCGCGTCGAGTCATGGCCTTCGCAGGATCTCTATTCGGCTGTGGACATAAAAAAAGGCGGTCCCGAAGGATCGCCCTTGTCCTGAGTGCCGGATCAGCTTACTCGGCTGCGGGAGTCTCCTCTGCAGTCTCAGTGCCGTCACCGGTTACCTCTACCTTGAAGTCAGCCTTGATGTCCTTGTAGAACTTGGCGCTGGCGTCGTAGATACCGGCTTCCTTGATGTTGTCCATGCCGGCAATGGTGATGTTGCGGCGGTCAACCTCCACTCCGAGAGCGGCGATGGCCTCGGCAATCTGGATATTGCCTACAGAACCGAAGATCTTGCCCTTGGAGCTCATCTTGGCGGTGAGCTTTATGGTCAGACCATTGATCTTGGCTGCGAGAGCGCTGGCCTCCTCGCGGAGCTTGGCCTCTTTGTGTGCCCTCTGGCGGATGTTCTCGGCAAGCACCTTCTTTGCAGACTCGGTGGCGAGAATAGCCATGCCCTGGGGAATGAGGTAGTTGACAGCGTAGCCGTTTCTTACCTTTACGATATCGTCTTTATGCCCGAGATTGGCAACGTCCTGTTTCAGAATGATTTCCATACACTGTCCTCCTTATTTCAATAAGTCTGTTACGTAAGGGAGCAGGGCGAGATGCCTTGCACGTTTAACTGCCTGGGCTACTTTGCGCTGGAACTTCAGGGAAGTACCGGTCAGACGGCGGGGGAGAATCTTTCCCTGCTCGTTGAGGAACCTCTTGAGGAACTCAGCGTCCTTGTAATCCACGTATTTGATGTGCGCTTTCTTGAAGCGGCAGTATTTTTTCTTCTTAACCTCTACTGTAGGAGGGTTGAGAAATCTGATTTCGTTGTTTGCGGCCATGGTTTATTCCTCCTTTGCTGTGTTGGCTGTTGTTGATTCTTTCTTGTTGGAGCGTCTGCGCTCGGAGTAGGCGATAGAGTCCTTGTCCATCACGAATGTGAGGAAACGGATGATGCGCTCGTCACGTCTGTACTGTGTCTCGAGCTTCTCGATGAACTGAGAGTCGGCCTTGAACT
>DVHI01000034.1 GCA_018712275.1 Candidatus Coprenecus avistercoris
GTGGATGAGGCCGGAGGCGAGAGCGTTTCGGCGGAAGGGACGCTGTCTCAGGAGGGGATGGAGGCCAGAGGGCAGAATACGATTGCAACAAGCCGGTTTGCCGGAACCTGAATACAGGATAACTGCAGACGAGGTAAAATTGATATTCCGATACAAACCCGCAGGACAACCTGCAGGACAACCTGCAGGACAACCTGCAGGACAACCTACAGGACAACCTACAGGACAACCTACAAAACAAGTTGCATCCCTGATAAAATGTCTGGACGGGCAAACGCTGTCCGTTAGGGAAATCATGGAGTTCCTGGCCTTAAAAGGGCGGGACAATTTCCTGAAGTCTTATCTATACCCGGCCTTGCAGGACAACCTCATAACTCAAACACACCCTGAGCAGGCAAATCATCCTGACCAGAAATACCGCCTTACAGACAAGGGCATGGATTTGTTAAATAAACAATGAGAAATATGGTGAGACTAAATTCGATGAAGGCATGGGTGCTCGCGGCCAGACCGAAAACTCTGGCGGGGGCGGCCACGCCCGTCATTATGGGAGGAGGCTGCGCTTGGATGTGGATGGAGGGCTGCGGGATGTCGCCGGCTGAGGCGTTTGACTGGGCGGCGTTCGCGCTGTGCATGCTCTTCGCGTGGATCATGCAGGTGGACGCCAACTTTGTCAACGACTATTTCGACTTCCGCAAGGGCGGGGATACGGAGCGGCGGCTCGGGCCGAAACGGGCCTGCGCACAGGGGTGGATTACCCCCGGAGCCATGAAGACCGGTATTCTGGTCACGACGGTCCTCGCCTGTGCGGCCGGTCTGCCCCTGATCTGGGCCGGAGGGCCGTGGATGATAGCGGTGGGAGCCGCCTGCGTGCTGTTCTGCTTCCTGTATACCACGAAATTCTCGAGGCTGGGGCTGGGCGATGTGCTGGTGCTGGTATTCTTCGGGATTGTCCCCGTGGGATTCACATTTTACCTGCAGACAGGGACCTGGGACCTGCAGACCACCCTGGCCGGACTCGCCTGCGGCCTGGCCGTAGACTGCCTGCTGATGGTCAACAACTACCGCGACCGCGCAGAAGACGCCGCTCAGGGGAAGAAGACCATCGTCGTGCGC
The DNA here is from genome assembly GCA_018712275.1 of Candidatus Coprenecus avistercoris. Classification (GTDB taxonomy): domain Bacteria; phylum Bacteroidota; class Bacteroidia; order Bacteroidales; family UBA932; genus Coprenecus; species Coprenecus avistercoris. Next base: position 1,117 of record DVHI01000034.1, read on the forward strand.
CTCGGAGGCAGCACCGCCATTGTCCTGTACTACCTGCTGGGACTTTGCGCTACAATGCTGGCCGCAGCCGCCATTGTCCTGAGCAAGCCCGGATGGTGCGCCGCTCCCCTGCTGCTGTACGCCGCCCTGCATCTGGCCACTTCCCGGCGCATCAGCGATACCGACGGAGCAGCCCTGAACCCCTTCCTGGGCAAAACGTCCCGCAATTTTTTCCTTATGTCGCTGCTGTTCGCCGCGGGATGCGCTCTCTGAAAAGGGGTAATTATTTCTGCATTAAGGTACAATTTTTGCAATAGTCAGTCGATTTGGTCTATATTTGCACCGCTATAGCTATATTGCAGTATTATGCAGATTAACATCCCTACAGAGAAATTTACCAGGACAGGCCGGAGAGTGGCCGTCAGAATCAGGAAAATACGGCGACTGCCGAAATGGATATGGTATGTCGTCCTCGGAGTGCTCGTGGCGGGCATCTCCGTGTGGATCATACTTTCGTGGCCGGAGCCGCCCAAGCCGGAGTATCCGATAGTCGAGGCGCAGCCCGTGGTCATCGACGACGTGGAGATATACGGCGAGTACGCCGGCAAAATCAGCGCCCAGCAGTTCGTGGAGGTGCGTGCAAGGGTCGAGGGATATCTCGAGGAGATATTGTTCGAGGAAGGTTCCTATGTCAGGAAGAACCAGACCCTGTTCATCATCGACCCCAAGCCTTACCGCGCGGACATGGAGAGGGCCAAAGCCCAGCTCAACAAGAACAAGGCCCTGGAGCTCAAGGCCGAGAGGGACCTGGAGCGTATCCGTCCTCTCTTCGAGCAGAACGCCGCCAGCCGCCTGGACCTGGACAACGCCATAGCAGCCTACGAGAGCGCCAAGGCCGAGGTGGTCATGAGTGAGGCCGACCTCACCCAGGCGGAGATAGCCCTGGGATATACGACTGTGCGCTCTCCCATATCGGGATACATCAGTGAGAGCAACGTGGACCTCGGAACCCTCGTCGGCCCCGGAGGAAAGTCCCTGCTCACCACCATTGTCAAAAGCGACACCGTCCAGGTGGATTTCAGCATGACGTCGCTCGACTACCTCAAGAGCCGCGAGAGGAACGTCAACCTAGGACAGCAGGATACCGCCCGCAAGTGGAACCCCTACGTGACCATCACCCTGGCCGACAACTCGGAGTATCCGATGAAGGGTTTCGTGGACTTCGCTGACCCTCAGGTGGACCCCAACACCGGAACATTCTCCGTCAGGGCCGAGATGGCCAATCCTGACCGCGCCCTCCTTCCCGGACAGATCACCAAGGTGCGCCTCCTCCTGGACGTGCGCGAGGATGCCATCGTGGTGCCTACCAAGGCCCTGGTCATCGAGAAGGGCGGAGCCTACGTCTACGCCTGCCGTCCGGACAGCATAGTCGAGAAGAGATTTATCGAGCTCGGCCCCGAGATTGGTAACAACGTAGTAGTCGAGCGGGGATTAGGACCTGACGAGAACATCATAGTCGAGGGCTTCCACAAGCTCAGCCACGGTGTCAAGGTCGCCCCGATAATCGTAGCACCGGAACGTCCTCAGGCAGACTCCGAGAACGACGGCCGATTCTCGTTCGGCACCGACAGCACATCATACGAAAACACAGACAGCACCAAGACAGAGACTACAGCGAATGAAAAGTGATTTCTTCATAGACCGGCCGATATTCTCCACGGTCGTCTCCATCGTCATCGTGCTGGTGGGCATGATAGGCCTGTTCCTGCTGCCTATCGACCAGTACCCCAACATCGTACCTCCGGTAGTGCAGGTCTCGGCCTCCTACCCCGGAGCTGACGCGGAGACCGTTTCACAGGCCGTAGCCACCCCTATAGAGCAGGAGCTCAACGGAACTCCCGGAATGCTTTATATGGAGTCGCAGAGCACCAACTCCGGCTACTTCACCGTAACCATCACCTTCGATATCGACACCGACCCCGACCTTGCCGCCGTCGAGATTCAGAACAGGGTCAAGCAGGCCGAGGCCCGTCTCCCGGCAGAGGTCATACAGAACGGTATATCCGTGGACAAGCAGGCATCCAACAAGCTGATGACCATCACCCTGCTGTCCAACGACCCCAAGTTCGACGAGGTGTACCTCAGCAACTACGCCACCCTCAACGTGCTCGACATGCTCCGCCGTATTCCCGGCGTGGGCCGCGTTTCCAACGTCGGCAGCCGCTACTACGGCATGCAGATCTGGGTACAGCCCGAGCGTCTGGCCAGCCTGGGCCTGACCGTCCAGGACATACAGAGCGCCCTCCGGGAACAGAACCGTGAGTCCGCTGCCGGCGTGCTCGGTCAGCAGCCCATGAACGGAGTGGACGTGACCGTCCCGATAGTGGCCCAGGGCCGTCTGTCTACGGTCAGCGAGTTCGAGGACATAGTCCTCAGGGCCAATCCTGACGGTTCCATCATCCGTATGCGCGACGTCGCCCGCGTCTCCCTCGAGGCCCAGTCCTACAACACCGAGAGCGGTATCAACGGAGGCAACGCCGCGGTGATGGACATCCGCATGCTCCCCGGCATGAACGCCATGGAGGTATCCGAGTCCGTCAAGAAGGCCATGGACGAGATCAGCCGCAACTTCCCCGAAGGCATCTCCTACATGATTCCCTTCGACATGACCGAGTACATATCCCAGTCCATCCACGAGGTGTACAAGACCCTCTTCGAGGCCCTCTTCCTCGTGATTCTGGTGGTGTTCCTCTCCCTGCAGAGCTGGAGGGCGACCCTCATCCCGGCCATCGCGGTTCCCATCTCCCTTATCGGTACTTTCGGAGTCATGCTCATCTTCGGATTCTCCCTCAACACCCTGACACTGCTGGGTCTGGTCCTTGCGATCGGTACTGTCGTGGACGACGCGATAGTGGTGGTGGAGAACGTGGACCGCATCATGAACGAGGAGAAGCTCTCGGCATACGAAGCCACCAAGAAAGCCATGAACGGACTGGGCAGTGCCCTGATAGCCATGTCGCTGGTACTCTGTGCCGTGTTCATACCTGTGAGCTTCCTTTCCGGCATCACCGGAGCCCTCTACCGCCAGTTCACCATCACCATTGCCGTTTCCGTGATCATCTCCACCATTGTGGCCCTGACGATGAGCCCAGTGATGTGCGCCCAGTTCCTCAAACCGAAAAAAGAAGGCGAAGAAGAGCGCAAGAACTTCATATTCCGGGCCATCAACCGCTGGCTTGCCAAGGGACAGACGGTATATGCCCGCATCATACGCAACTTCCTGAGCCACTCGAAACGCTCATTCGCCGCATTCGGCATAGGCATAGTAAGTATCTGGGCCATGGCCCAGCTCGTACCCCAGAGCTTCCTGCCCCAGGAGGACCAGGGATATTTCACCGTAGAGTTCGAGCTGCCTGAGGGAGCCACCCTCGAGAGGACCCGCGAGGTGACGGACCGCGCCATGGCATGGCTGCTGGAACAGCCGGACGTGCGCTACGTCCTCAATGTCACCGGTTCCAGCCCCAGGGTCGGAACCAACCAGGCCCGCAGCCAGATGACCGTCATCATGAAACCCTGGGAAGAGAGGGAGGATCCGGACCTGCCTGCCTTCATGGCCCGCGTAACCGATGAATTCTCCCAGTACCCCGAGAGCAAGGTCTACCTCAGCACCCCTCCTGTCATCCCCGGACTGGGTACCTCGGGAGGTTTCGAAATGGCCCTCGAGGCCCGCGGCGACCTGACCTACGAGGAGCTGCAGAGAGCCTCGGACACTCTGGTCTACTACGCCTCACAGCGCAAGGAGCTGGCCCGCGTAAGCAGTTCGATGCAGGGAGACATCCCGAAACTGTACTACGATGTGGACCGTGACCGTGCCAAGCTCCTCGGAGTCTCCGTCTCGGACCTCTTCACCACCATGAAGGCCTTCACAGGCTCCGTCTACGTCAACGACTTCAACCTCTTCAACCGAGTCTACCGAGTATACATCCAGGCCGAAGAGCCCTACCGTCAGTGGCGTGACGACATGAACATGTATTTCGTCCGCGGCAACGGAGGCGCCATGATTCCCGTAACCTCCATCGGTACCACCGAATACACCACCGGACCCGGTACCATCAAGCGCTTCAACATGTACTACGCCGCCACCATCACCGGTGAAGCCGCCCACGGCTACAGTTCCGGCCAGGCGATGGACATCATGGAGGAGATAGTGCGCGAGAAACTGCCTGCCAATGTGGGCATCGAATGGAGCGGACTGTCCTACCAGGAGAAGCAGCAGAGCGGTCAGACCGGACTCGTCCTGGCCCTGGCCTTCCTCTTCGTCTTCCTCTTCCTGGCCGCCCAGTACGAGAGCTGGTCGGTGCCCATAGCCGTCATCCTGTCCCTGCCCGTGGCATGTATCGGAGCCTTCCTCTCGATTCTGGTCCTGGGCATGGAGAACAACGTCTACTTCCAGATCGGACTGGTCATGCTGATCGGAGTGGCCGCCAAGAACGCCATCCTCATCGTGGAGTTCGCCAAGGAAGAAGTGGAGAAGGGCAAGGACATAGTAGAGGCCGCCATCGCCGCATCCGAGCTGCGCTTCAGGCCCATCGTCATGACCTCCCTGACCTTCATCCTCGGCATGCTGCCCCTCGTGCTCGCCTCCGGTCCCGGCTCCGCCAGCCGTCAGGGCATCGGCGTGGGAGTATTCTTCGGCATGATCGCGGCCATCACCCTTGGAATCGTCTTCGTTCCCTTCTTCTTCGTCTGGATATACAGGCTCAAGGAGAGATTTGCCAATAGAAAAAAGAAGAGACTGAAAGCATGAGACACACTATAGTAAAAATATCAGCCGCAGCGGCGGTATGCGGAGCGCTCTTCCTCCTGCAGGGTTGCGGAGCGGCAGTAAAACAATGCGCCGACCCCCAGCTCGACATCCCGGAGACCATCATCCCCGGAGGCTACGCGGACACACTCTGCCTGGCCGACCTGGAGTGGTCGGAAATCTTCTCCGACCCCCTGCTCAAGGACCTGATCCAGAAAACTCTGGACAATAATAAGGACATGCTCACAGCGGCCGCCAGGGTCCGCGAGCTCGAGCGTCTCCACAGGGTAGTCCGCGCCGACCAGTTCCCGTCCTTCAACGCCAGAGGCTATCTGGACCAGGAGAACTATCAGTACACTGATGCTGCCCCAGTCAAGGACAATGAGTTCGGTCTGAAGGCCGGAGTCTCCTGGGAGGTGGATTTCTTCGGCCGCCTGCGTTGGACCAACCGCGGGGCTATCGCCCAGTACCTTGGTTCCATCGAGTCGCAGAGAGCCATGCAGATGACCCTCGTAGCCGCAGTGGCCACGGCATACTTCGAACTGGCCGCCCTGGACAACGAGCTGGACATCGTCCTCCGCACCCGCGACACCTGGAGAGAGAACGTCAAGCAGGCCCGTCTCCGTTTCGAAGGCGGACTGACCACCGAGATACCTTACCAGCAGGCACAGGTAGAGTATGCCAGCACCGCAGCTCTCGTACCTGACCTTCAGAGGGACATCGCCATAAAGGAACACGAAATAGCCCTACTTGCCGGAGAGTTCCCTTCATCCGTGGAGCGCTCCAGGCTCAACACCCACGACCGCTTCCCCGACCTGATGCACGTAGGAGTACCTTCCGAACTGCTCCAGCGCCGTCCCGACCTGCTGGCCGCCGGACAGGCCCTCAAGGCCGCCATGGCCGATGTGGGAGTAGCCTGGGCCAACCGTTTCCCCAGGCTGGAGATATCCTTTACAGCAGGAGTGGAGAACAACACCTTCACCCACTTCTTCACAGGGCCCTACTGGTATCCTGTCCTGAACCTGACATCCCCCCTCTTCGCATTCGGCAAGAACCGGGCCCGCTACCAGGCCTCCATAGAAGCCTACAACCAGGAGAGATACCAGTACGAGCAGAAAGTCCTCGAAGTCTTCAAGGAGGTCAACGACGCAGTCTCATCCTACTCCTCGGCCCGCGAGAAAGTCTCCCTCATGGGCAACCTGCAGGACGCCTCCCGCAAGTACGTCGAGCTCGCCCTCTTCCAGTACCAGAACGGCTACATCAGCTACATGGACGTCCTCGATGCCCAGCGCAGCTACTTCAACGCCGAGATCGACTACTCCAACTCCGTCCGTGACGAATTCCTCGCCATCATCGGCCTCTACAAGGCCCTCGGCGGCGGGTGGTCTGTCCCGGAAGAAGAATCCGAAACCTCCGGAAAATAATATAAAATCACAATTTATTGGGAATTCCGTTGATTTTCTCAGCGGAATTTTTTATTTTTGGCAAAAATCACAATACACAGTGAATACAGAAGAAATAGGCAAAGCCATCCGGGACCGCAGGAAGGCACTCCAGGTCCGGCAGGAAGAGATAGCCGGACTCTCGGAAGTCGGAATCAACACGCTCGTCGCAATTGAGCGCGGACAGAGCAATCCGAAACTCCGCACACTGCTGTCTATCCTCGACACCCTCGGCCTCGAACTCACCGTTAAACTTAAGGACTGACGATATGAGACAATGCGAAGTATACGTTCACGATATCAGGGCAGGACTGCTGACTGAAGAGGACAACGGGGAATATATCTTCGCATACGATTCCCCGTATGTCGCTGACAAAATGCCCCCCGTCAGCCCGACCATGCCGCTGAGAGAAGAGCCCTACCGCTCCCCCTACCTGTTCGCCGTCTTCTTCAACATGCTCTCCGAGGGAGAAAACCGCCAGACTCAGTCCCGGCTGCTGCATATTGACAGCGACGATGATTTCGGAATACTTCTCGCCACCGCGCAGAATGACACCATCGGAGCCATCACCGTCAAACCTATAGAGCCATGAGACCGCTGACCGTATGCCCGTCCACTCTCGCCCCGGGATTCAGCACATTTTGCCCGCTGGCAAGAAGACTGCTGTTCGACGGAAAGACTGTATCCCACATTTTCCCCGGGATAAGTCCGGCTGATCCGGATCACAAGAATGTCCAGAACACGGCGCAACATATCGGACGGATATCTCTGTCCGGAGTTCAGCCTAAGTTCTCTGCTGTCGTGGGTGAGGACCTGCGCCTGCGCTATACCCGCGAAAATGAGCGCGGACATTTCATTCTGAAACCGCAACCGTCCAGCTACCATATAATCAACCGCGAGTTCTGCGCCGCCAACGAGAACCTTACCATGCAGCTCGCCTCACAGGTCTACCGGATTGAGACCGCGGCCAACGGACTGTGCTTCTACGAAAACGAGGAAGCCGCCTACATCACAAGAAGATTTGACATCCACAGCGGAGGCAAATACATGCAGGAGGATTTCGCTTCCCTGATGGGCCTTACAAAATCCAACGGCGGCGCTGACTACAAATACAGCCGTGCAAGCTACGAAGACTGCGCGGACGTAATCCGCCGCCACGTAAAAGCCTACCGCATAGACCTACTGCGTTTCTTCAGGCTGGTGCTGTTCAACTTCATCTCACTCAATGATGACGCACACCTGAAAAATTTCTCTTTAATCAACAACGGCAATGAATATCGCCTGACTCCGGCCTACGACCTCATCAACACTTCGCTGCATCTGGTCAACCACAGGATATTTGCCCTTGACAAAGGGCTTTTCAAAGAAGGAATGCAGTTTTCCGATGTCCGCCAGGTCTGCCGCAAGGACTTCGAGGAATTCGGTCGCAGAACAGGCCTAAATGACAAGACCGTGCAGCGGGAACTGGACTTCTTCGCGGCAATACATTCTGAAGCAGAACAAATCATCAGCAGATCCTACCTCTCCGAAGAACTGAAGGAACAATACAGGAACTCACTCGACTATCGCCGCAAAATGCTGACATTCTGAGGGCATCGGCCTCTACAAGGCCCTCGGCGGCGGGTGGTCTGACGACGCGGAATAACAAAAATTGTTGCAACGTTTTTTGTTGCAACATTTTTTGTTATATCTGCCTCGGCACTGCTATTTCGTCTAGCACACTTTAGAGGATTTTGCGTAACTTTGTAAGTTGAAAACAAAAACAGATATGGTACAGTTCAAGGATAAGACCCTGCTGATTACCGGCGGGGGCACAGGCATAGGCGAGGCTATCGCCTATCAGTTCGCACAGAGAGGTACTAACGTGATACTCACCGGGCTGGGCGAGGAGCAGCTGACTAAGGTGGAGGAGCGCTGCCGGCAGTACGGCGTGAAGGCCTGGCACCGTGAGGTCAACCTGGAGGACCCGGCTTCCATCGACGCTTTAATAGAATACGTGAACAGCCTCGGCCTGAAACCGGACTTCTTCGTACTCAACGCCGGCATATCCCAGAGAGCGCTGACCCTCGACTGCGATATCTCGATGGACCGTAAACTGATGGAGATCAATTATTTCGGCGGAGTATACATCATCAAGAAATTCAAGGAACACCTGAAGGCCGCCAAGGAGATACACATCGCCGTGACCACCTCCATCTCCGGCCTCTTCGGCTTCCCGCTCCGCTCGGCCTACTGCGCCTCGAAGCACGCCCTCTTCGGCTTCTATGAGTCCCTCGAGCTGGAGTACCCCAACATCAAGGTCACCTTCCTCATCCCCGGCCGCATCCGTACCGAGATATCCAAGAGCGCCCTGCTCGCCTCCGGTGAGAAATTCGCCAAGATGGACCCCGGCCAGGCCAACGGCATGGACGTCACCAAGTGCGCTAAGGTAGCCCTGAAGGCCATCGCCCGCGAGAAGCACAAGAAGCTCATCGGCGGCAAGGAACTGCTCATGGCGTATTTCTACAAATACACCCCCTGGCTCTTCTACATCCTGGCCCGGAAAGTATCGGCTCATTAATCGGAAAAATATAAAATCAAGGACAGTATGGAAAAAATCATCTGTGGAATACAGCAGGTCGGCATCGGCGTGAGGAACGTCGCCGAGTCGTGGAAATGGTACAAGGACAATTTCGGCTTCGACACCAAGATCTTCGGAGCCGAGGGCGTGGCCGAGAGGATGCTGCCCTACACCGGCGGCAAGCCCCAGCCCCGCTACGCCATCTTAGTGTACAACCTCCGCGGAGGCGCCGGCTTCGAGGTATGGGAGCCCCGCGGCAGGGAGCTGAACTACGTGGCCTTCGAGCCCGCCCTCGGTGACCTCGGCATCTACGCCTGCAAGATCAAGTCCCGCGACGTCCGGGCCGCATACGAGCAGCTGAGCAAGGACTCCGGCGCCCGTATCGTCACCCCCGTGACCAGGAACCCCGCCGGCGGAGAGCATTTCTTCCTCTACGACCCCTGGAACAATCTCTTCGAGGTCGAGTCCGACACCTACGTCTTCCTCAACGAGGACAAGAACCTCGGCGGCGGCAACGGAGCAGTGCTCGGAGTCACCGACATGGACCGCTCCGTGAAATTCTATTCCACCCTGATGGACTACGACAAGGTTGAGTACGATGTGACCGGAGTACAGGCTGACCTGGAAGGTGTTCCCGGCAGCCAGTACCCCCTGCGCAGGGTGATGCTCTCCCGCAGCAAGCCCATCGAAGGTCCTCTGAGCGAAGTGATGGGGACATCCCATATCGAGCTGGTGCAGCGCATTCCAGAAGGCTTCGGCGTGCCCGCCCCGAAAAAGATTTACGAAGGCCGCTACTGGGGTGACCCCGGCTTCATCCACCTCTGCTTCGACATCCGCAACATGGAGGCCATCCGCGAGTGCGCCGAGTCCCTGGGCCACAGCTTCGTCTGCGACGGCGGCCGCGACTTCAAGATGGGCGAGGCCGATGGGCATTTCACCTACGTGGAGGACCCCGACGGCACGCTGATAGAGTTCGTAGAGACCTTCAAGGTCCCGATTCTCAAGAAGTGGGGCATCTACCTCCACCTCGAGCACCGCGACCCGCACAAGCAGCTCCCCCGCTACATGACCCGCGCCCTGCGTTTCCTGCGCTCGAAGTAAAAATGCTTGACATTTCAGGAAAAATACCTATATTTGCGGGCCTTTTCTCGAGAAGATAAGGAGGTTTTAAATTATTAATTCACTAATAACCTGTAAGTACAATGGCAGTTAAAATCCGTTTGGCACGCCACGGCAAGAAGAACCACGCTTTCTTCCACATCGTAGTAACCGACATCCGCTCACCCCGTGACGGACGTTACATCGAGCAGCTCGGCATCTACAACCCCAACACCAACCCCGCAACCATCAAGATCGACCACGAGAGAGCCCTCTACTGGCTCGGCACCGGTGCACAGCCTTCTGACACCTGCCGCCGTATCCTCTCCTACGAGGGTATCCTCCTGAGGAAGCATCTCAACGGCGGTGTTGCTAAGGGCGCCATCAGCCAGGAGATCGCCGACCAGAGATGGAACGCATGGAAAGCCGAGAGAGACGCAAAGGTAGAGTCCAAGAAGCAGAATCTCAAGAAGACTGACAATGAGACCCGCCGCGAGCTCCTCAACGCCGAGGCTAAGGTAAACCAGGAGAGAGCTGAGGCCATCAGCAAGCGCAAAGCCGAAGAGGCTGCCGCAAAGGCTGAGGCAGAGGCTAAGGCAAAAGCCGAGGCTGAGGCCGCAGAGGCAGCTGCAAACGCTGAGACCGCAGAGGCCGCTCCTGCAGCAGAGTAAAGCGACAATGCTTCCCGCGGAAGACACATTGCTGCCCGTCGGCAGGATAATAAAGTCCTACGGCACTGAGGGAGAGGTGATGATCGCCTTCCAGGAGGGTATTGCAGACTTGCTCAAGAGAGATGAACCGGTATGGCTGTTCTATGACGGCCTGCCGGTTCCTTTTTATATCACTTCGATCCAGCCGAAAGGCCCCCGCAAGGCTGTCGTCCGCTTGGAAGATATCGACACCCTCGCGGATGCGGAGGAAGCCGCCGGCAAGGATATCCGGCTCGACCCGGCCGATTATCCGGAACTCTCCGGCACTGACGCACATACCATCACCGAGGACGGACTCACTCTCGAGGACCTCATCGGATTCAGCCTGCAGGACCAGGACGGCCGCAGGGCAGGCACCATCGGGGACATCCAGGACTTCTCCGGCAACATCTGTCTGGAACTCTGCGGCTCCGGAGCCCTCGTCCCCTTCCACGACGACCTTATCATCGACATCGATATCGAAAAAAAGACCCTCACCATGTCCATCAGTGAAGGTCTGCTGTAATCCTATTCGCGTTTCCTGGAAGTACAGACACTCTGAAAAGTACGCGCCTACGGCGCTATCCCTCCCACCGTGAGTATCATCTCGTTACTACGTAACGCGGTGATACTCATGGCGGGCCCCTCCCGCTAACAGGCCGCGGGTGGCATGCTTTTCAGAGTATCTGTGCTTCCCGAAAACGTCCGGCGTTATTCGAAACGCTTTATGATTTCCCTGGCCTGCGCGACCTTGACGTCCAGCAGGTCCGGTGACGAGGCCTCGCAGATGAAGCGGAGGTAAGGTTCCGTATTGGAGGGACGGATATTGAACCACCACTGCGGGAACTCCAGGCGGTAGCCGTCGAAGTCCATTGTCCTGTCAGGAGTCTCCTGCGAGGTGAAATGCTCCACCACTGCTTTCATCGCAGCGGGCTTGTCGGCCACCCGGAAGTTGATCTCCCCGGAATTGCAGTACTTCGATATGCCGGCGATGAGCTGCGACAGGCTGCGGCCCCTGCGCTTCATCTCCGCTACGATGTCCAGGATGATGAGTGAGGCCATGATACCGCTGTCCGAATAAAAGAAATCCTTGAAATAGTAATGTCCGGCCAATTCGCCTCCGAAAAGGCCGTCTATCTCCCTGAGCCTGGGAGCCGCATATGCCCGGCCTACCCGCCATGTGTTCATCTCCACGCCCATCGGCGAGAGGTACTCCCCTACCGCCTTGGAACTGCGGATATCCTGCAGGGCCCGCACTCCGGAAATCTTCCCGGCAGCCTTCAGGGCAGCTCTCTCCCGGGCAGCAGGACTGGTGCCGACTCCTTCCATGAAGAAATGTCCCATAAGGGCTATCATCAGGTCCGGCGATATGAACTCTCCCCGCTCGTCCACGAACATCACCCGGTCCGCATCCCCGTCGTAGATGACACCGATGTCGCAGCCGTGTGACTTGACATGCTCCCGGAGCATGGCGGTATTCTCCAGCACCAGAGGATTGGGCTCATGGTTCGGGAAAGAACCGTCCGGAATGTCGCAGATATACTCCACCGATGAGGGCAGGAGGTCCTTGACGAACAGGGCCGACATGCCGTTGGAGAGGTCCGCGCATATCTTCAGACCGGAACAGTCTCCGACATAGCGCCTCTGGAAGGCCAGATACTCCTCCCGCAGATCGAGCGGAATCACCTTCCCGCGGGAAGCTTCGTCCACCGGAATACACGGACGTCCCTCCTTAATCCATTTTTCGATAGTACCCAGGCCCGCATCGTATCCCACGGGCAGGGCATTTTCCCGGGAGACCTTCAGTCCGTTGTCATCCTTCGGGTTATGCGAGGCAGTTATCTGCACTGAGGCCATGAAGCCCTTGGCTGCCGTCGCATAGTAGACGTAGGGAGTGGTGGCCTGGCCGAGATCGTACACATCCGCCCCGGCATCGGTCAGTCCCTGCAGCAGGGCCCCGTGCACCTCTGGAGATGACAGGCGCATGTCCCTTCCTACCGCCACCTTACGGCAGCCGAGAAGTTCCGGAAGGAAATATCCCACCTTGTAGACAGTATTGCGGTCAAAGTCCACGTTCCAGCGTCCGCGGATGTCGTATGCATGAAATGCTCCCATTTTATTTTTCGAGTTTGGTTTTGTATGCGGTGCGGGCCTTGCCCTTGGCTATGTTGTGCAGCTTGGCAGCTATCATCTTGCGGCGGATGGGCGCCACCCTGTCCACGAAGAGATGACCGTCCAGATGGTCCATCTCGTGCTGGACCATACGGCAGGCGAACTCGTCCAGCTCCTCCTCCACCACGTTCAGGTCGGCATCATAGTAGCGCACCTTGATCTTCTTGGGACGCACCACATTGCAGTGAATGTCCGGCACACTGAGGCAGCCTTCGCTGTAATCGGCGGTCTCCTCGCTCTCCTCGAGCACCTCCGGATTGATCATCGCCCGGCGGAACCCCTTGAGATACGGGTAGACATCCGCTATGTCATTGCCGTCCACGACCAGTATCCTGCGGCTGTCCCCTACCTGAGGAGCCGCCAGGCCCACGCCGTCGGCATGTTTCATCGTCTCGAACATATCGTCGATATACTTGCGGAGCTCTGCCCTGTCCGTCTTCTCCAAATCCACATCGGCCGCCACTTCCCGGAGCACCTCCGAGCCATAAACATAAATAGGTAATATCATCGTCTTCTGTTTTAATATTTTTTCCTGTCCAAATATGACTGCAGTATGATGGCGGCGCTGATCTTGTCCACCGCCGCCTTGTCCCTACGGTCCATCTTCTTCATTCCCCCGTCGATCATTGCCCTGTGCGCCAGCACTGAGGTGAAGCGCTCATCCTCCAGTTCGACCGGAGTACCGGGGAAACTCCTGCGCAGCTGTTTCAGAAACTCATCCACATACCGCGCCGCTTCCGCCGGGGTGTTGTTCAGATTCATGGGATAGCCCACGACAAAGAGCGATATGCCCTCTCCCGCTGCATAATTTTTGAGATATTCGATTATCTTTGCAGGCGGAACTGTGTCCAGGGGGGACGCGAACATGCCCAGCGGGTCCGAGACCGCCAGTCCTATCCGCTTTCTGCCGTAGTCTATTCCTATGATCCGGTTCATCCTGCAAATGTAGTCAATAAGTATGTCCGAAAAAAATAAAGAGGCAAAAAAGCAGCCCGACAGGAAATACCTGTTCGCTATCATGGATGATGACACCCACGACTTCCGGTTCATCATCCGCGGCACCAAGCATGCCGCCATATTTGCCGTAGCCGGTTCCATAGCACTCATCTGCATCGTCACATTCTGCCTGGTGGCATTCACCCCCCTGAAAAGGATTCTTCCCGGCTACCCCTCCTACTCCACCCAGCGGGAGGCCGTCGAAAATGCCGCGATGGTGGATTCCCTGGAGACCCGTATGCGCATCATGACCCTGCAGCTCACCAACATCCGCCGTATCATAGCCGGAGAAGAGCCCCTGCCCCTGGACAGCCTTTTCTCCAGAGGAGGCGTAGAGAGCGCGGAACTCACCGCCGAGGAGATGGACCACCACGCGGACTCCATACTCAGGGAGAAGATTGACTCCATAGAAAAATACAACCTGCGTCCTTCAGGAGCGGAGCCCAGGCTCGAGGGACTGATATTCTTCCCGCCGGTCAAGGGAGTCGTCACTGAGAAATACAACCCGGCCAAGGGGCATCCCTTCATAGACATTGCCGTTCAGAACAACAGCGCGGTATGCGCCGTGCTGGACGGTACGGTTATTGCAGCATACTGGACGGACGATACCGGTTACAACATCCAGATTCAGCACAATAATGACCTCATATCGATATACAAGCACAACACCAGACTGCTCAAGAAAGTCGGAGAAAAGGTGAGTGCCGGCACGACCATCTCCCTGGCCGGCGATGCAGGCAGCATCAGCACAGGGTCGCACCTGCATTTCGAGCTTTGGCACAAGGGGGAGCCCATAGACCCGTCCCTCTATATTAACTTTTAAGACAATTATGGAAAAAAGACGACTTGCAATACTGGGTTCCACCGGCTCCATAGGAGTACAGGCCCTGGACGTAGTGAGAGAGCACCGTGAACTTTTCGACATCCGGCTGCTCACCGCCAACAACAACAGCCACCTGCTCATACAGCAGGCCATAGAGTTCGACGCAGCATGCGCGATAATTGCGAACGAGGACCTCTACACTGAAGTATCTGAGGCCCTTACCCCTCACGGCATCAATGTTTTCGCCGGGATGGACTCCATCGTGGACGCAATGTCGACGGCAGACAGCATCGACCTCGTCCTGTCTGCCATGGTGGGTTTCTGCGGCCTTGAGCCCACGCTTGCAGCCCTCCGCTCCGGCAAGGCTGTCGCCATCGCCAACAAGGAGCCGCTGGTGGCTGCCGGCAAAATAGTCATGCAGACGGCTAGGGAACACAATGCCGCCATCATCCCGGTAGACTCCGAACATTCAGCCATATTCCAGTCCCTGCAGGGCGAACACTCTCCGATAGAGAGGATATTCCTGACCGCATCGGGAGGGCCCTTTCTGAGAACTCCCGCCTCCGAACTGGAGAACGTCACCGTCTCCGAGGCTGTCAACCATCCCAGATGGAAGATGGGGCGCAAGATAACAGTAGACTCATCGACACTGATGAACAAGGGTTTCGAGATTATAGAGGCCTGCTGGCTTTTCGGCGTGGACATCTCGCAGATAACAGTAGTCATTCATCCTCAGTCAGTGATACACAGCATGGTGGAGTTTCAGGACGGGGCCGTGATAGGCCAGATGAGTCTGCCGGACATGAGACTGCCCATACAGTACGCCCTCACCTACCCGGAGCGCCTGCACCTGGACATTCCCAGAATTGATTTCTACAAACTGGGAGGGTTCACATTCTCAGAGCCTGACCTGAACAAATTCCCGTGCCTGGGCATCGCCATTGAAGCCATGAAGAAGGGCGGCAACATTCCCTGCGCCATGAATGCCGCCAATGAAGTGGCCGTCGCAGCCTTCCTGGACGAACGGATACGGTTTACGGACATCCCGGCAGTGGTCTCCCGCTCCATAGAGAAATGCTCGTTCATCAAGGATCCTGACCTCAATGCTGTGCTTGACACCGACAAGGCCGTCAGGGAATATGCGTCTAACCTCATAACCAAGCGGTAATGGATGTAATTCTCAAAATAATACAGGTAATACTCTCCCTCTCACTGCTCGTTCTGGTGCACGAGTTCGGCCATTACATAGCCGCACGCATCTTCAGGATAAGGGTGGAGAAGTTCTACCTCTTCTTTCCCCCCGCAATATTCAAGTTCAAGCCGAAAGGCAGCGACACCGAGTTCGGGATAGGCTGTATTCCCCTCGGAGGTTTCTGCAAGATATCCGGCATGATAGACGAGTCCATGGACACCGAGGCAATGAAAAAGCCGCCCCAGCCGTGGGAACTGCGCTCGCGTCCGGCCTGGCAGCGGCTCATCGTCATGGCCGGAGGAGTGATCATGAACGTCATCCTGGCCATCATACTGTACATCGCGATTCTCTTCACATGGGGCGAGCAGTACATCCGGACCTCGGACGCGGTATACGGCATCGAGGTGAGTCCTCTGGCCAGAGAGATCGGATTCCATGACGGAGACCGGATCCTGGCTTTCGACGGTGAACCGGCTCCCGAGAACTTCGCGGACCTTCAGGTAGACCTGCTGCGTGACCAGGTCAGCCGGGTGACCGTACTGCGCGGAACCGACACTGTGGACATAATCATCGACCCGGAATACATGCCGGCCATGCTCAATACCCCCGGGATGATAGGCATCCGTCTGCCTATTCTCGTAGGCGGAGTGCCCGACACATCCATCAACGCGGGCGCGGACCTGCGCATCGGGGACAGATTTCTGAGCGCGTCAGGGCAGCCCGTAACCTACTATCAGGACCTGCAGAGAGTCCTGGCCGAGAATTCAGGAAAGACTGTGGACCTGAGCCTGCTGCGCGGAAGCGACACGGTATCCGTACCCGTCAGGGTAGGCTCGGACGGGAAGATGGGAGTCCTGCTCCAGAGAGACCCCTCCGGCATCAACATTACCCGGAAAGAATACAGCCTGCTGGAGGCCATCCCCGCCGGATTCCTGATGACTTTCACCAACATAGGCCACTACATCAAGGAGCTGGGGCTGATATTCTCCCCCCAGACCGAGGCCTACAAATCTGTCGGCAGTTTCATCGCGATAGGCAGCATCTTCCCCTCAAGCTGGGACTGGCAGATATTCTGGAACATCACCGCGCTGCTCTCCATCATGCTGGCCGTCATGAACCTGCTGCCCATCCCCGCCCTGGACGGAGGCCATATCCTCTTCCTGCTGTACGAGATGATTACGGGCCGCAAGCCCTCCGACCGCTTTATGGAAGTGGCTCAGATGGTCGGAATGTTCCTGCTGCTGATGATCATGGTACTGGCCTTCGGCAATGACATCATGCGGCTGCTCAGATAACTTGAAATCTACACACCTTATATAATAGAATATGAGAAACAGAATATTTTTTAGAACTGCCGTCCTCCTGCTGCTGTCCGCCCTGGTGCTGACAGCCTGCAACAGGAAGCCCAAGGACAGGGAACAGTATCTGCCCAACATCACCGGAAACGCCGGTGAGGTGCTCGTTGTCATCAACAAAGGCTACTGGGAAGGAGAGCTGGGCTCCACTCTCAGAGAGATACTCGCCGGAGAATACCCCTTCCTCCCTCAGAGAGAGGCAGTGTTCAAACTCTTCAATGCCACCCCCGGAGGTTTTACAGGCAGTTATCTCCTGCACCGCAATATCGTCATCGTCAATGTCTCTCCGGAAGTTGACACCACCGGCATACGCATGACCAGGAACTCCTGGGCCAAGCCCCAGGTCATCGTGACCGTCTCCGCCACTACCCCCGAGGAGGCCTCGGAGCTGATTTCCGACAACCGCGAGCTGATCGTCAACACCATAGAGCAGGCCGAGCGGGACCGCCTCATAGCCAGTTCGAAAAAATACGAGGACAAGGAAGTCCGCATGGCCGTGACTGAGAATATCGGAGGCTCGCCCTACTTCCCCACAGGATTCACCATGAAGAAGAACACCCCGGAGTTCATGTGGATCTCCCAGGAGACCACTTACGTCAACCAGGGCATCCTTATCTTCAAGTTCCCCTACACCGACTCATCCCAACTTACCCCGGAATACCTGAAGAACAAGCTGCATGACCTGTGGCAGGCCAACGTGCCCGGCATGCGCGAGAACAGCTACATGACATTCAACAAGGTCATCGACCCCGGCTTCAACAACATAGAGTACAACGGGCAGACCATGGTCGAGATGAGAGGACTCTGGGAGGTGGAGAACGACTACATGGGCGGTCCTTTCGTATGCCACATCTTCCCCGACCCGGCAAGGGAGAACATAATTATTCTCAACGCTTTTGTATACGCGCCTAAGTACGATAAGCGCAAGTACTTACGTCAGGTTGAGTCAATTATTTACTCTTTTGACTGGAAATAATTGTCAAAAAAATTTGGGAGTTGAGAAATATTGTATATTTTTGCACTCCCAATCTAACGGTGGATTCGTCTAACGGTTAGGACACAAGATTCTCAATCTTGCAATAGGGGTTCGATTCCCCTATCCACTACTTCTTCTTTTTCCCTTTCAACATAATGAGTGAAATAGTCAGAACACGTTTTGCGCCCAGTCCCACAGGCTATATGCACATCGGGAATCTGCGCACGGCGCTCTTTGCATATCTGTTTGCAAAATCCCAGAACGGAAAATTCATCCTCCGCATCGAGGACACGGACCAGGGCCGCTACGTAGAAGGCTCCATCGACGTCATATACGACACCCTCCGCACGGCCGGCCTCATCCATGACGAGGGCCCGGATATCGGAGGAGACTACGGTCCCTACACCCAGAGCGAACGCAAGGACATCTATAAGAAATACGCCCTCGAACTGGTGGAGAAAGGCGCCGCCTACTACTGCTTCTGCCAGAAAGGAGACAAGGAGACCGAATCCCAGGACGGCGGCGGATACGACCGCCACTGCCGCAACCTCTCCCCCGAGGAAGTGAAGGCGCAGCTGGACGCCGGCAAGCCCTACGTCATCCGTCAGAGGATACCCCTGGAGGGCACGACATCCTGGAACGACCTGGTATACGGCGAAATCTCGGTGGAGAACTCCACCCTCGACGACCAGGTGCTGCTCAAGAGCGACGGCATGCCCACCTACAACTTCGCCAACGTGGTGGACGACCACCTGATGGACATCACCCACATCATCCGCGGCTCCGAGTACCTCTCCTCCAACCCGAAATATCTGCTGCTCTACCAGGCCTTCGGCTGGGAGACTCCGCAGTACATACACCTGCCGATCATCAACGGCCGCAACGCCGACGGCTCGATAAGCAAGCTCTCCAAGCGTCACGGAGCGGTCAGCTTCCAGGCACTCATCGAGCAGGGCTATCTGCCTCAGGGCATCATCAACTACATCGCCCTCCTCGGCTGGTCGCCCAAGAGCGAGCAGGAGATATTCACGATGGACGAGCTGATCTCTCAGTTCTCCATCGAGGGAGTACACAAGAGTCCGGCCGTGTTCGACTACCAGAAACTCGGCTGGGTGGACGGACAGCACATCACGGCCCTCGACCCTGCCGTGTTCATCCGTGACGCCTTCCCCTATGCTCAGATCAGCGGCACTTTCCTGGAGGCAAAATGGCCCAAGCTGGCCTCACTCCTGCAGAGCCGCATCACCAAGTATTCGGACATCCCCGAAAAGATTGCCTTCCTGCAGCAGATGCCCGGATACGACGTCAGCCTCTACATCCACAAGAAGAACAAATCCACCCTTGAGAGTTCCACTGCAATACTCTCCCGTGCCATAGAATGTCTCACATCCCAGGAGGACTGGTCCGAGGAGGCACTGCTGGCCTCCATGACCTCCCTCGCCGGAGATCTCGGCCTCAAGCTGGGTCCCCTGACCTGGCCCGTAAGGATAGCCCTTTCCGGTCTGATGGCCACTCCCGGAGGAGCGATAGACATCCTCTACCTCCTTGGTAAGGAAGAGTCACTCAAGCGCTTGTCCGACGGAATCCGACTTATCGAGAAAGAAAATTTGGTAGATGGAAAATAATATCTATCTTTGCACTCCCAAAATGAGGAGGATTCGTCTAGCGGCTAGGACTCAAGATTTTCATTCTTGCAACAGGGGTTCGATTCCCCTATCCTCTACCAAATATAAAAGGATTTAAAATGGCAAACCACGCATCAGCAGACAAGCGCAACCGTCAGAACGAGTCGCGCAGATTGCATAACCGCTATTATGCAAAGACAACACGCAACGCCATCAGGGCGCTCAGAAACACTACCGACAAAGAAGCAGCTGCAGCTCTTCTTCCCAAAGTATCGGCAATGATCGACAAACTTGCTAAGATCAACGTCATACATAAGAATAAAGCAGCTAACCTCAAGAGCGGAATTGCAGTTTACGTAAACAAGCTGTAAATAAATTTACGTTTCTGCACACAGATATCGGAAAAACTTCCCGAACTTCGTCGGGAAGTTTTTTTTATATCTGTACTATGAGTATCAACAAGTGGAAAATGGACGACAGGCCGCGGGAAAAGATGAATGTGTCGGGAGCGGCCTCTCTGAGCGACTCCGAACTGCTCGCCATACTCATCAACTCCGGCACAAAAGATAAGAGCGCCATCGACGTGGCCCGGGAAATTCTGGCGTCAGCAGGCAATTCTCTCAATGCACTTTCCGGAATCTCCATGGACAGGTTGTGTGCAGTCCAGGGCATAGGAGAAGCCAAGGCATCCAGGCTGTTGGCAGCCTTTGAACTGGCTGTCAGGCTCCAAAGCGAACCCACGACACCTAAAATGCGTATTACCGCCTCGAGTTCAGTCTGCAGGATTTTCTCTCCAGTACTGCGCAATCTCCAGCACGAAGAATGCTGGGTACTATTTCTCAACAAAGCCAACAAAATCATTGCAAAGGAGAAAGTCAGCACTGGAGGCGTGAGTGGAGCTGTCCTGGACACACGTATCATTATCCGCAAGGCCGTGGACAAGCTCGCCAGTGCAATCATTCTGGTGCACAACCACCCTTCAGGGAATCCATATCCCAGTGAGCTGGACAGGAAGCAGACACGTGCGCTCCGGGATGCTGCCAGCCTGCTGGACATAGCCCTGCTGGACCATGTAATTATAGCCGGGGACAGATATTACAGCTTCAGCGACGAAGGTCAGTAGATTTGCATTATATTTGTAAAAAAATTCTTATGACCATACACAACTTGAGTGACGGCAACTCCGTCCTGAATCAATACGTCGCCGAAATCAGGGACAAGGACATTCAGAAAAATCACATGAGATTCCGCAGGAATCTAGAACGCATGGGAGAGATTTTCGCATACGAGATAAGCCGTACCCTGAACTACAAGAAAGTAGCAATTACGACCCCTCTTGGCATATCCGAGTGCAGCGTTCCTGCTGACGGAGTAGTGCTGGCCACCATTCTCAGGGCCGGACTGCCCCTGCACAACGGGCTGCTGAATTTCTTCGACAACGCACAGAATGCCTTTATTGCAGCATACCGCAAATACGGCAAGGACAACAAATTCGACATCAAACTGGAATACATCACATCCCCCTCGATAGACGGCAAGGTACTTATCCTCGCCGACACCATGCTGGCCACAGGCGCCTCTGTTGTCCTGGCATATCATAAGCTGATGGAGGACGGAACTCCGCTCCACACACACATCGTCTGCCCCATAGCCAGCACATACGGAGTGGAATACCTTTCGAAAAACCTGTCTCACAAGACTGTGACTCTTTGGACCGGAGCCATTGACGAAGAATTGACAAACAAGTCCTACATTGTTCCCGGCCTCGGAGATGCCGGAGATCTTGCATTCGGAGACAAGCTCTAGCAGAACTTATATTTCCTTTCTCATTCTTGCGATAGGGATATTGAGCTGCTCGCGGTATTTCGCGACAGTCCTCCTGGCGACCTTATAGCCCTTCTGAGACAGAACGCTAACCAGCTCCTCATCCGTGAGGGGCTTTTTCTTGTCCTCCGCCTCGATGCTCTCTGAAAGAACCTTCTTTATCTCACGAGTGGATACCTCGTCTCCGCTCTCCGTCTTCATGCCTTCGGAAAAGAAGTACTTGAGGGGA
>DVHI01000035.1 GCA_018712275.1 Candidatus Coprenecus avistercoris
CATATTTTTTCTCATTTTATACTGTTCACAATATCTTTCAACGGCACATTACGCAACTTTACCTTCTTTTTCATCTTCCCGTCCAGACTGAGCACCAGTCTTCCGTCAACAGTGAAATTATCCATATCCCAGCTCTTGAAATTCAGTCCTGCTGTAATTATACCAACCGGGTCCACGACGGAGGCCCGCACCGGAAGAGATGCTTCAGACCTGCCCGGAAGCGCAACTGCCCTGTCATCCAAAGAGAACCTCGCAAATTCCCTGCCCTCACGCAGAAGCACGGCATCCACCGATTCAACAGCCACTGTACGGGAAGTAGGATTGTCCACCTGGACTTTAAGCACGATGGAGGCCGAAGCAGTACCATTGAAGCGGACTTTATCCATTGAGACTCCGTCAATCTTTATCCGGCTGTAATCAGTGCATCCTGTGAACAGAATTATGACCGAAGCAAGCAAAAGTAGAATTCTTCTCATTATTATCTGCGGTTTGTTCCGGCAAAGATATAAAAAGTTATCTTTGCGGTGCAATGGCAAATGATAAAAGAATATTCATAGAGACATACGGCTGTCAGATGAACGTCTACGACAGCGAGATAGTCCTCTCCATCCTGGAGAAGGAAGGCTACACGCCCTGCAGTGGACTGGAGGAAGCGGATCTTATCATGGTCAATACCTGTTCCATCAGGGACAATGCCGAACAAAGGGTATGGGGCCGCCTCGACCGGTTCCTCCAGGAGAAGAAGCACCGCAGGGTCACGGTCGGAGTCCTGGGCTGCATGGCGGAAAGGCTCAAGCAGGAGCTCCTTTCCCATCCGGCGGTGGACCTGGTGGCGGGTCCCGATACTTACCGGGACCTCCCGAGGATGCTCCGCTGCCTGGCAGAAGAGGGAGAGAAACAGGTCAATACAGTCCTCTCGTTGAAGGAAACATACGCTGACATCGACCCCGTCCGCACGGATGCCGGCGGCGTCACCACCTTCATCTCCATCATGAGGGGATGCAACAACATGTGCACCTACTGCATTGTCCCCTACGTCCGCGGAGGCGAGCGCAGCCGCGACCCCCAGTCCATCGTAAGGGAGTCGGAGCGCCTGTATGCCGCCGGCTACCGGGAGGTAAGCCTGCTGGGCCAGAATGTCGATTCCTACCTCTGGAAGAATCCGGACAATCCGACCGAGACCGTCAATTTCGCCCAGCTCATCGAGCTGGTGGCCCTTGTCGCTCCTGACCTGAGGGTAAGGTTCTCGACATCACATCCCAAGGACATGAGCAACGGAGTCCTGTACTCCATGGCGATGTATCCCAATATCTGCACGCACATTCACCTGCCTGTCCAGTCCGGAAGTGACAGGATGCTGGAGAAGATGAACCGCAAGTACACCGTGGCAGGGTATTTGGAGAGAATAGAGAAGATCCGGGAAATAGTACCCGAGGCGGCAGTCACCACCGACATTATCGCGGGTTTCTGCTCAGAGACTGAGGAGGACCACCGCGCCACACTGGAGCTGATGCAGAAGGTCCGCTTTGACAGCGCCTTCATGTTCCAGTACTCCCAGAGACCCGGCACCAAGGCCGCCAGACACTTTCCGGACGATGTGCCGCCGGAGGTCAAGACCCGCAGGCTCAACGAGATCATCGAGCTCCAGAGCGCCATATCACTGGAGAGGAACCGCGAATGTGTGGGGCAGACCTACGAGGTACTGATCGAGGGTACGTCGAAACGGGACAGCGGCTCGCTCTTCGGCAGGACGTCCTCCAACAAGGTGTGCGTCTTCCCGGCCCTCGGACACCGTCCCGGAGAATACGTCAAGATCAATGTAGAGAGCTGTACATCGGCTACTCTGCTTGGAAATATAGTAGAATGATGAATTTTAAAACAGATAGTTATGACTAAGATGAAAACCACTTATCTCGGCAATCTGCGTACCGAGATCCTCCACGAGCAGTCCGGAAACAAGATCATCACAGACGCACCTCTGGACAACCACGGCAAGGGAGAGTTCTTCTCCCCCACAGACATGTTCGCGGCATCCCTCGCCTCATGCATGCTGACCATCATGGGCATCTCCGCACAGTCCTACGGATTCAACATTGACGGAACCACTGTAGAAATAGAGAAAGAGATGGCCGCCAATCCCCGCCGCGTGGCACGCATCGTCGTGGACATTACCTTCCCCAAAGGGCAGAAATACGATGACAAGGCCAAGAGACTCATCGAGTCAGCCGCCCGCACCTGCCCCGTATCCAACAGCCTCCATCCCGACATCATCAAGGACATCCGCTTCAACTACGATGAATAGGCGCTGCTTACTGCGGGCATCCTAAAAGCTACGCAGAAGAAACAGTACACCCCTCTGAGGTTCTTCCCTACTCGGGAGCCGATACCTCAGAGGGGTTATCTTTATTCTGCTCGTGAATGGGCTACTGCTGCCTCTTCCTGCGGAGAGCACCGTAGATGAGGCATGCGGCCAGGATCAGGAAGGCCGCGAGGATGATGACCATCTCGGTGATATGTTCCAGAGGAGCCACCCATATCTCGTTGAAGAGGTTTATGCGGCCCATGATTTCCACGGGGGTCCAGAAGACTATCACCGTGGCTATGGCCATACGGATATTGGCACCCCACGAGGCTATCCTGAGCTGCTTTATGAACATGAAGACGGCTCCGATAAGACAGCCGGCACCGATGATAAGCGTCACAGGGTGATGGTCGCCCAGGAAACGGGGATCATAGCAGAACATAAGCAGCAGGTAGCAGGCCCACATCATCATGTTCAGCTCCATGAAAGTCGTAATGGAAGTGTGCCGGGTCAACGGACGGGTCACTATCTCATCCTTGCGTCTGCCGAATATCCTTTTCTGTATCCATGTTATGAAATAGCAGTCTGTCTTGACACTGAAGATATACACCGTCATAATCAGCATCCAGAAACCGAAGGTCGCCGGCATGATCAGGTACTCCGGCTTGGTTACCACCTCCCCGTTCACAATCTCCGGCTGCACTCCGTAGCGGGCGGCGTAGTACTGAAGCAGGAACTCCACCCAGCCGGTCCAGAAGAGCAGGCCTCCGATAAGCCCGAGCAGGGTCTGCTTCGTATCTCCCTTTACAAATACACCGGTGATGACTATTCCGAGTCCCACGGCGCCCATCGCAAAGGCACAGCCGTGAAGGGCAGGTCCGGGAATAAAATGTTCCATCAGAATCATCATCGCATGCCCCAGAGGCATGGAGCACAATACCACCAGGAATGATATCAGGGTCTTGCCCCAGTATCTCCGTTGCCTGGACTGCGGATTGCTTTCTTTTTCCAATGTACTCATATTTTTTGTTTTATGGTTCCTACATGCTCCACTCAGTCCCCTCCTTGGTATCCTTTATGGATATGCCCAAGGCCTTGAGTCTGTCGCGGATGGAATCACTGGTGGCGAAATCCTTCCTGCCCTTGGCCTCGCGGCGCACCTCCAGGATCATATCCATCAGGCCCTCCACTGTCTTCTCCTCAGAAGAGGCGGAAACCTCGTCGATGAGTCCCAGTACGTCCGGAACCAGCCTGCAGAATATCTCAGACAGAGAGCGGTAATCCGCTTCCGACAGCCTGATGCTTCCGTCCTTGGCCTGGTTGAGCAGTCTTACGGCATCGAAGACATGGGCCAGAGCGACCGGAGTATTGAGGTCGTCGCACAGAGCCTCCACTACTTTCTCGGGGAGCCCGGCAATCTCCGGATTGACTTCCGTTCCGGATGTATGCTGAATGTTCTTGAAATCCCTGGCCGCCTGCAGCACCCTCTTCAGTCCCTTTTCCGCTGCGGACAAGGCCTCATTGCTGAAATCCAGCGTTCCGCGGTAGTGGGCCTGCAGGATGAAGAAGCGGATGGTCATGGGAGAATATACCTTATACAGATCCGCAAGGGTCGTGAAGTTGCCAAGGGACTTACCCATCTTCTGACCGTTGACGGTCAGAAGATTGTTGTGCATCCAGTACTTCACCCCTCCCTGACCGCGGGATGCCGTATTCTGGGCCAGCTCGCACTCGTGGTGAGGGAACTGCAGGTCCATCCCGCCTCCATGTATGTCGAACTCCTCTCCCAGATACTTCTCACTCATGGCAGAGCACTCCAGATGCCACCCGGGGAAGCCCTCGCTCCAGGGAGAAGGCCACTTCATGATATGCTGGGGCGAGGCCTTCTTCCACAGGGCAAAATCGTATGGAGAGTGCTTGTCTCCGGTTCCGTCCAGGGAACGGGTATTGGCCATCATCTCATCGATATTGCGGCCTGAAAGCACTCCGTAATGATACTTCCGGTTGTAGGCAGGCACGTCAAAGTACACGGAGCCGTTGCTCTCATAAGCGAAACCGGCGTCCAGAATCCGCTTGATAAGCTCTATCTGCTCGATAATGTGTCCGGAAGCCCTGGGTTCTATGCTCGGAGGCAGAGTATTGAGCCTGCGCATGGCATCATGGTAGGCTATGGTGTAGGTCTGTACCACCTCCATAGGCTCGAGAGATTCCAGACGGGCCTTCTTTGCAATCTTGTCATCCCCCTCATCCGCATCATGCTCCAGATGCCCCACATCGGTTATATTTCTGACATATCTTACCTTATATCCCAGATACCTGAAGAAGCGCACCAGCACATCATAGGTCACCGCCGGCCTGGCGTGGCCCAGATGGGGTTCTCCATAAACGGTAGGGCCGCACACATAGAGTCCCACCATGCCCGGATGCACCGGTACGAATTCTTCCTTTCTCCGTGATAACGTGTTGTAGATGTAAATTGTCCTTGCCATGTTGAAAAAATTTTCCAAAGGCAAATATAATGCTTTTATGTCATCTCCGGTTCCTCAATCTTGACTCTCGTAGCCAGCACCTCGTAGAAAGTTCTCTCCTCCCCGTTGGCCGCGGTGTAACGGTTCTGCCGCAGACGTCCCAGAACATAGACGCAAGAGCCCTTGCAGATACGCGAGAAGTCCGGCATTCCCTTCCCTGACCAGGCTGTCACGGAATGCCAGGTAGTCTCCTCCTTGAGATTGCCCGAACGGTCCTTGTACGTCTCGTTGGTGGCTATACTGAATCTTGCCACCGTGTTGTCGCCTACCTGCATGATCCTGGCGTCCTGTCCTGCGTTTCCGCGCAGTTCGATTCGGTTGAATGATCTGTCCATAATCTTGAATTTAAATGTTGAACAATGTTTACGGCGGCAAAACAAGGCATAATCCGCGAGAAAATCCGCACTCGAACCGGCTATAAACGATTATAACCGGCTATAACCGTTTATAGCCGGTTACAATCAAATAAATTTACGTTTGCGACACCTCAGTGCCGGCGCGGCAATTTATCTTTGCCGTACTAACATTAAAATACGAGTTGTATGGAAGAGGAGAAAAGGTATTGCCCGAACTGCAACGGGCTCATCACAGGCAGATCCGACAAGCGCTTCTGCTCGGACGCCTGCAGGACTATGTATAACAACCGCATTTACCGGGAACGCCGCGAGGAATTGATCAGGATCGACCGGATTCTGAAGAAGAACCATTCGATCATAGACAGACTTTACTCCAGCGGAAAACGGAAGATCTCATTCGTCGCCCTCTTCGGTCTGGGATTCAACTTCGACTATATCACGTCGATGAGGGAGAATCCCAGTTCCGGAGGTTCATTCATAATGGGATGCTACGACTACACCTTCATCATAGGTAATGACGGGACTGTAGTCATCGGCAGAAGAAAGACTACTCTACTGTAACCGATTTCGCCAGGTTCCTCGGCTGATCCACATCCCTGCCTTTGGCGATAGCCACATGATATGCCAGCAGCTGAAGAGGGATGGTGGACAGCAGGGGCACGAAGCACTCCTCGGTATCCGGTATCTCGAAACTCCAGTCCGAAATGTTCCGGACATCCGTATCGCCCTCGGTTACTATTGAGATTATCCGCCCCTTGCGGGCCTTTATCTCCTGCACGTTGCTGACTATCTTGTCGTACTTGCCCCTTCTGGTGGCGATTACCACGACAGGGAGCTCGTCGTCGATCAGGGCGATGGGGCCGTGCTTCATCTCCGCTGCAGGATAGCCCTCGGCATGTATATAGGATATCTCCTTGAGTTTCAGGGCACCTTCGAGGGCTACGGGGAAATTGTAGCCCCGGCCCAGATAGATGAAGTTATGCGCGTATGTAAAGACGCTGGCTATACGCGAGATCAACTCATCGTGTCTGAGAATCTTCTCGATTTTCTCCGGAATGCGCTGCAGTTCCTCCACCAGCTCGCGTCTGCGTGCATCGGTTATGGTACCCTTCTCCTTGGCCAGCGAGAGGGCCAGCAGGGCGAGAGTAGAGACCTGGGCGGTAAAAGCCTTGGTAGAGGCCACTCCTATCTCCGGACCGGCATGGGTATAACATCCCGAGTCGGTCTCGCGGGGAATGGATGAGCCCACCACGTTGCAGATACCGAAGAGGAATGCGCCGTGAGCCTTGGCCAGCTTAATAGCCGCCAGGGTGTCGGCAGTCTCTCCTGACTGCGATATCGCAATTACTATATCATCACTGAAAATCACCGGTTTGCGATACCTGAACTCCGAAGAATACTCCACTTCCACCGGTATCCTTGCCAGTTCCTCGATCATGTATTTTCCTATCTGGGCGGCATGCCACGATGTTCCGCAGGCGCAGATGATGATTCTTCTTGCATTGAGGAACCTGTCCCTGTTGTCGATGATGCCGGAGAGCTTCACCTCGCCGAGTTCAGGATGAAGACGGCCCTTCATGGATGTACGCAGGGTGTTGGGCTGCTCGTATATCTCCTTGAGCATGAAATGGGGGAAGCCGCCTTTCTCTATCTCGCTCAGATTGAGCTCCAGTTTCTTTACGATGGGAGTGACCTCCACCTGACGCAGGTCCGTGATACGGATGCCGCCGCCTCTCTCCATCACCGCTATCTGCTCGTCATCCAGATAGATGACCCTGTCGGTGTACTCCACGATAGGTGTGGCGTCAGAACCGATGAGGAACTCTTCCTTGCCGATTCCGACCACCAGCGGACTGCCCTTGCGGGCGGCAATCATGATATTGGGATTGTCCTTGTCGATCACCACTATAGCGTATGCACCCACGACATTCCTGAGAGCCAGGGGCACTGCCTCCACCAGAGAGATGCCGTGCGAGTCCATCATATACTGTATGAGCTGAATCACGACCTCAGTATCGGTATCGCTGTGAAAGTGATAGCCCTTGTTGAGCAGTTCCTTCTTCAGGGCCTTGTAATTCTCGATGATACCGTTGTGAATCAGAGCCAGGTTCTTGTGCTCCGAATAGTGGGGATGGGCGTTTACGTCATTCGGTTCGCCGTGAGTGGCCCAGCGGGTATGCGCGATGCCCACTGTTCCTGTGGTATCCTTGTCGCTGATAAGTTTTTCAAGGTCGCTGACCTTGCCCTTTGACTTATATACCGAAAGCGTACCCTCAGCATTGATAAGTGCTATGCCGGCGCTGTCATAGCCCCTGTATTCCAGTCTGTGAAGTCCTTTGATCAAGATGGGGGCCGCCTGTTTCGGGCCCATATATCCAACTATTCCACACATAATTTTCGATTTTAAAAAAACAAAAATAATAAATAAAGGTCAGTTTTTATAAATTTGCGACGTTCAATGCGATATTTATTAATTGTGACCACGCAAGATGACAAAATTTCTCAAAATTCTCGGAAAAATCCTGGCCTCCATCCTGCTGGCGGCAGTACTGGCCCTCGCCATTTTCAGTGTTTCCCCCATATACCGGTTCGAAGGTCCGGTGCCTTTCAGCGGAGACAGGATATACAACCCATATGCTGACCTGGACACATCCATAGGCTGGAAACGCGCCTGCCTGCACACCCACACCAGGGTGGACAAGGGCATAAACGAATGTCCATACTATCCTGATGTCGTGTACTCCGACTACATGAGCTACGGATATGACATTCTGGGCTTCACGAATCACCAGGCCCTTACTCCCCATCCCATAGACCCGTCACTGTACATTGCTGGATACGAGCACGGATACAATCTCTTCAAATTCCACATCAACGCCTACGGCGTGGAGAAAGTGGAGAAATTCGACCACTTTCTGCCTGTACTCCTGTCCCAAAAGCAGTTCATGATAGACAGACTGGCCGCTGACGGAGACTTCGTCCAGTTCAACCACCCCAACCGGACCCTTACCATTAACCGAAGGGTGATGGAGCATCTCTCCGGCTACCGGCTCATCGAGGGAGACGCCGGATTCGGCGAGAAAGACCACGGCAGAGGCACCAGCCTGAACCACTGGGATGAGGCTCTGTCCGCCGGACGCTACGCCCACAACAACATCAACGACGACAACCACAACTCCAAGGCCCATGCCTCCATAGCCCGCCGCTGCTCATGGATCAACACCCCTACCCCCTACTGGGAAGATATCCGCGAAGAACTGCTCAAGGGAAACTTCTATACCACCCGCGTCCCTGACTTCGGAGCCGGAGACACGGCGGTCAAACACGCTGAGAACCTAAGGCTGCCCAGGATAAAGGACATCGGGCTGAGAGGAGACACCGTGTACATGCGTCTGAGCGCCCCCGCCAGTGCCATCAGGGTCATATCACAGAACGGAACCATAGTGGATTCCACTTTCAACTCCAGCGCGATACAGTATGTCATGACACCTGAGGATCCATACGTGAGGATGACCGCATGGTATGAGAACGGCACCACTGTCTACACCAATGCATTCGCCAGATACTCCGAGGGAGATTCGCCTTACCGCGAGTTCGCCCATCCCGTCAGATGGGGCATGACCATTCTCTGGAACCTGCTGTTGCTGGCCGTCGCTGCCGGGTGCGTCTATTGTTACAGACTGATGTTCACCTCCAGGGCCCCGCTGCCGTAACGCAGCACGGAGGCTTCCCGCACCGTCACGCCCGGATATTCCCGCAGGCGGCGAAGCAGTTCCGAACGGAGAACACCCCGGCCATTGCCGTGAATCAGAACCACTGTCCGCACTCCCTTCCTGAATGCCTCGGCCATGCTCTTCTCGAAGACATCCAGCTGAAGGTAGAGAGCATCCCCGTCCGGGACATTGCGTGCCGCGGGATATTTCTGCCGGATTCTCTCCAGATGCAGGTCCACTTCCATTGTATCCGCCTGACGCCGCGCTTTCTTTCCACTCGGGACAGAATGTGGAACAGGGGCCGGACGCTGCTTGAAACGCGAAAGATCCGTATTGCCGTCATATAGAGTCCGCTCGTCCTCACCGCTCCCGGTTCCGACACGGACTACCTCTCCCGCCGACACCCTCATGCGCATACCCTCAGCCTCTATCTCCAGACAGCCGTGCGGAAGGACAGCCGTCACTATACCGTCCCCGTCGAAGTCCATGAAACGGACCCTGTCACCGATATTGTACTGCATAGGCCTGAATATTTTCCGATTAACCTGGATTCTGCCGGCAAATATAACAAACTTTTCAGGACCGGAGCCCGGCCAACATCTGTGTAGCGCTCTCATTGCTAATTTTATCATGGGGCAATGTCGCCCCGCGTTAAATTATCGATGAAACATGATAGCAGGTTATCTCAGGGTCAGCACTTGCAAGCAGCATCTGACCAACCAGAAGGAGGAAATCCTCCGTTACGCGGCAACCAGACAGATTACCGTTGACTGCTGGGTTACAGAAATAGTAAGCGGTAAAAAACACGAAAAGGAGCGGAAGCTGGGACTTCTGCTGCGCCGTCTCAAGCCCGGTGACACACTCATCGTCACCGAGATTTCCAGGCTCAGCCGCACCCTCACCGACATTATGGAGATCATGGCCAAATGCCTCCGGAAAAAAATCCGGCTCTACACCACAAAAGAAGGATACTCCTTCGACGACAGTATCAACAGCAAGGTACTTTGCTTCGCATTCGGACTGGTTGCGGAAATCGAAAGGAACCTGATTTCGATGCGGACCAAGGAGGCTCTAGCGATGCGGAAGGCCAACGGAGTAGTCCTCGGCCGGCGCAAAGGCAGCTGCACAAAGCTCAAAATCTTGATGGCCAACAGTCAAACGATATTGAAAATGCTGGAGGACCAATACACCATCCTCGACATCTGCCGCCATTTCAACATCTCGCGCGAAACATTCAACAAGTACCGCCGACTCACCCCCGCTGCCGCCGAACTCATTTCCCGCAACGCAGCCATGACCTCCACAGCCCGTCGCCCATCCGCCAAACTCCCCGCCCCCGAAACCGGCACACCTAACCCATAGGCCATCCGGGACACTCCCCACACCCGGAAGGTGGTGGAGAAAGGCCGTTTCACCCGGCACCTTCTCCGCAGGAAACCGATGCCGGGCCACCGAGAGCCACCTCTGACGCGGACCAGCTGATAACGAATTCGAGAAGGTGACGGCGTAAAGCCGCTTCACCCGGCACCTTCCAGCACGGAAAGGAGCGTCGGCAGAAGGACAGAGAAACGGGCATCCCACAACGGCACCGGATCACGGGATTTGCTGCCGTTGCGGTTTCACTACGCGCCGGCAAGAGAACGAAAATGAACTGTGCGCACATGGCAATTCTATAACGCTCTGATACCCTACAACTTAGCGAAAGCGGCCGTGGACGCGTCAGTTTTCAAAACGGACGAAAGCACATAGTTATATCATTCCGAACTGACCTTCAAGGGGTTACAGAAACAGGGCGTGCGGGGACGGAAAGCCGGGAACCGCCGCACGGACCGGCACGGAGCCCGCCCGCCCACCGGCGGGAAGGACGACACCACAGACCACTGACGCACGGCAACAAAAAGCCCGGAAGCAACACCCACCGGTGGCCACATCGGAGCGCAGCGACCAGCCCCCTTCCCCACGGGAAGGGCGGGGGGATGGGTAGATACACGCCCCTTGGAGCCCAGACCAGGACAATGCAACGGAGACCGGTCCGCCGCACACCCAAAATGCCCCTGGAGGAAAAAACTCCGAGGGCTCCAAGGTGCGCAGCGACCGGCTCCCTTCCCCACGGGAAGGGCGGGGGGACGGGTAGACAAACGCACCTTGGAGCCCAGACCAGGACAATGCAACGGACCGCCACAGCACGAAGACATAAAAAAAAGCCCCCGGAGGAACAACCTCCGAGGGCTCTAAGGGGCGGCGGCTACCTACTCTCCCACCCCTGTTAGGGCAGTACCATCGGCACAAGTGCGTTTAACTTCTCTGTTCGGAATGGGAAGAGGTTGGTCCACACCGTTATAACCACCAT
>DVHI01000036.1 GCA_018712275.1 Candidatus Coprenecus avistercoris
TACAGGGTAAAATCCATAAGAGGTACTCAGTTCCGTCAATGGGCAAATAAAGTGCTGAAGGAATATCTGCTGCAAAACAACTCCATGAATCATCGACTTACCGAACTGGAGCATACCGTAGCCGAACACTCGAAGAAAATCGATTTCTTTGTGCGGACATCCCTGCCGCCGGTCGAGGGCATCTTCTTCAACGGACAGATATTCGATGCCTATAAGTTCGCTACAGACTACCGTTCCCAATGCTCCAGCACCGGAGGTGTAGGTGCCAGGTCATAGTAGTCTACAGCTGTGACAGGCAGACGGAAATACACCATTGCCTTGTAGCCGGGATAGAGACGGCGCAGGACTTCATTCCCCTCGTATATACGGCGGGCTGTGTCATCCGGCACATCGAAGCATGCGCAGCCGGTCACGCGGACTGAGATGTCGCCGTCCATTGCCAGCAGCTCGACATTCGGGTTCTGCTGCAGCTGACGGTACACCTCCTTCTTCGCCGAAGTAGCAAAATACAAAGTCGCGTCCTCCTGCAGCATAATCTGAAACACGCGGATCTTCGGGCGGTCACCCTCGACCGTTGCCAGCGCCACGTCCCTGTGCGCTTTAAGAAATTCCAATGCTTTTTCCATTTTTATTTTTTCCAGTCTACTGCAAATATAACAATTCTTTGCCAGTCAACGAAAATCAGGAATACCCTCAGGAAGCAGCCGCCCGGCTATTTGAGGTCCTTCGAAGCGCGGAGAATGGTGTCGACCGCCCCGTCGATGCCCACGCGGTCAGTATTGACCACTAAGTCGTACTCGCCGATGTCGGTCCACTGGCGGCCGGTGTAGCGGCGGTAGTGGTTGGCACGGCCGGTATTGACCCGTTCGACTTTCCGTGCTGCATCCTCCTCGGAGATATTGAACCGGGAAGCGACACGGACAGCAGCCGAGTCAGGGCCGGAAGTGACGAAGACACGGAGGACATGGGGATTGTCCCGGAGGATCCAGTTGCCGAGACGGCCTATGATGACGCACGGACCGTGATGGGCCAGCTCGCGGACGGTACGGCTCTGGCTGACATAGATAGCGTCGTCCTTCGACGGGTTCATCGAGACAGGTATGCCGCTGTCCTCGAATATCATCTCCCAGAGCTTGCCGGTGGATATATTCTGCTCGTTCTCTGCCACGAACTCGGGTGTGCGTCCCATCTGCTCTGCGGTCCGGTCTATGAGCTGGCGGCTGTAGCAGGGGCAGCCCAGACGGCGGGCCACTTTCTCGCCCACCTCATTGCCTCCGCTGCCGTATGTACGGGCGATGGTGATCACGCGGTGAGAAGCCCAGAGAGCAGCCTGCTGAGCATGAGCGGAAGCCCGGGCCGCACGCTCGGACCGGGGAATGAATATCCGGTCCAGCCACCCGATCCGGGGCGAGAACACCCGCACCATAAAGCCCACATAGAACATCGACACGAGGGTTCCGGGCCCGATCATCTTCCAGTCCCAGTGCCCGAAGAAGATGAGCATGAATACCGCACCTATGGTCACCAGCGAAGTGTCGCTGAATATCTTGACCTTACCGAAATCCTTCTTCAGGAACTTCGCTATCGCCAGCGGAAATCCCTCACCGGCCAGCATCAGCGAGTCGCAGCGTACCTCGCACGCGATCCCGAAGGCTAAGATGGCTCCGCCGAGCAGCAGTTCCGCGAACCTGAGCGGATACCCCACCGCCGGATTGATGTCGAAAGGCACCTGCAGGAAACCGGTCAGCCACATGGTCACATCGGTGTACAGCCCGAAGAGGAACGAGACAAGTATCTGAGTCAGCTGCCGTTTCTCGAAGTCCTTGCGCAGCAGCAGTATCTGGGACAGGATAAAGAACACGTGCATGCATATCGTGAGCTGCCCCATGGTGAGGCTCATCCCGGGCACTAATGACAGCACGTATGGAGGCGCCGAGATAGGCGACGAACCGAGATTGGCCCTGATGGACAGGGACGTACCGAATGCGATAACGAACAGGATCACCACGAAACTCAAGTAGCGCCGGATCCACTCCGCCCTGCTTCTCCTGATATTACTCATGTCTTTCAACTCTTCGATTAAACCGGGCGCAAAATTACAGTTTATTCTGCCAACATGTCCACACTTTTCTGTTCCGCACGCACATACCGGACAGCTTGCCGAGAAAAGCGAAATTGACTATATTTGCCATACCAACCCGTCCAAATATGATTGTCATTGAAACACCAAGGCTGCAGCTGCGCGAGATGACCCCTGCCGACCGGCCCGCCCTGTGCCGCATCCTGCAGGACAGCGAAGTCATGTACGCCTACAACGGCCCTTTCTCCGACGAGGAAGTGGACGAATGGCTGGAGCGGCAGCTCGCCCGCTACCGGCAGTACGGCTACGGCCTCTGGGCAGTGGTGCTCAAGGCCACTGGAGAGATGATAGGCCAATGCGGCCTGATCCTCCAGCAATGGAACGGCCGGGAAATGCTGGAAGCCGGCTACCTCTTCCAGCGCTCCCACTGGCATCAGGGCTACGCCACGGAGGCCGCCGGCGCCTGCATGGACTACGCCTTCGGCACCCTGAACTCCCCCCTGATCTGCTCCATCATCCGGAACAATAACCTTCCCTCGCAGCAGGTGGCCCTCCGCAACGGCATGAGCCGCCGCCCTGGGGTAATGGTCAAGCACTACCGCGGCGCCGGGATGCCCCACTGGCTCTTCGTCAGGCCCAGAACAATACGGACTGTCCGGTACCAGTCACCGTGTGGGGAAATGCTCCTCGGAGCGGCGGGCGACCGGCTCTGCCTCTGCAACTGGGCTCAGGAGCTGCATCCGGGAAGGGTAGAGCAGCGGCTCAGGACCATCCTCAAGGCACAATCCGAGGAGTGTGGGCAAATTCTTCCCGAGGTCCTGCAGCGGACCGTCCGGGAACTGGACGAATACTTCCGAGGAGAGCGCAGGGACTTCGACATCCCCCTCCTGCTGGCCGGCTCCGACTTCCAGAAGCGCGTCTGGCAGCAGCTCCCCCGCATCCCCTACGGGCAGACCGCATCCTACGGAGAGCTGGCCGCCGCCATCGGATCCCCCAGGTCCGTCCGGGCAGTGGCCAATGCCAACGGCGCCAACGCCATCTCCATCATCCTCCCCTGCCACCGCGTCATCGGCAGCGACGGCCGCCTGACCGGCTATGGCGGCGGCCTCAGGGCCAAGCAGCATCTTCTCGACCTGGAACAGAGACAATAAAACACCGCATTATGGATATACTGAACGACATCACGGTGATATGCTTCTCACCGACACACACTTCAAGGACAATAGCGGAGGCTGTTGCAGCCGGAATGAACGGCACGCCTGGCGGAACGGACGGCCATGCGGGTGCCTCACAGCAGATACGGATCGTAGACCTGACCCTCGACCGCTCGGACTCCCCGATAACTGTCGGAGCCGGAGAGACCGTAGTGCTCGGAACCCCGGTATATGCCGGCAGGGTAGCACCCGAGGCAGTACGGCGGCTCAGGCGGGTACAGGTGGCGGCTGGAGCCTCTGCCCCCGCGGTGGTGACCGTCACTTACGGCAACCGCGACTACGAGGATGCCCTCGTCGAACTTTACGACATAGCCGTCTCGATAGGCCTCAGTCCTTTCGCAGCCGGAGCCTTCATCGGAGAGCACAGCTACAGCACCCCGGAGATGCCCGTAGCCGAGGGGCGTCCCGACACATTGGACCTGGCCGATGCCCGTATTTTCGGAGGAGAATGTGCCCGGAAACTGGACAGTCCCGGAGCATTTGCCCCATTTCACATCAAGGGCAACCGGCCGTATAAAGAGCCGTCCCGTCCGGCCTCAGACACCTCCCATAAGGCATCAGGAGCCTCGACGGACGGCGGCCCGGCCAAAACAGCTCCAGCTGTCCCGTCCGTACCGATGACCGCTGACGGATGCCCTCTATGCGGGGAGTGCGTGGCAGTATGCCCGACCGGAGCCGTCAGCATTGACCTTAATGCCCGGAAGGTGCTGACTGACCCGGCCCTCTGCATCCGCTGCTGCGCCTGCGTCAGAGCCTGTCCCGCCGGACTGCGCACCTACACCACTCCATTCACCGCCTTCCTCCACGAGCACTGCTCCGCCCGCCGGGACCCCGAGACATTTCTGTAACGGTAAGCAGTGCAGCAGGGGTGTTTTGCAATCACTCACTGATCAGCAGGTTAGCAATGTAGAGTGATCTTTTGGAGGCGTCCGGACCGGCCGAAAAGCACACATTGCCATGGTAACATCCTGATCAGCGAGTGATTACATTTTATGGGTGTGCGCGTACTTACCGTTAATCCAGAGCGCAGTAGAAAAAGCCGCGGCTGTCGTGACGGATTCCGACCAGGCCCCAGTGAACGAAAAGCGAAAGCAGGTGTACGACCCGGCGGCGGGGGATGGTCACGCGGCGGCATATCTGTGACAGGGTAAGGCCGCAGGAAGCGGCTGCTACTACGGCGAGCAGCTCGCGTTCCTGGTCAGTAAAAGCCACCGAGACCAGGCCATGGTGCGGACCTGAATCCGGCGCCATCCGGACGTTACCGACAGGCACTCTGTCCGCACTGCCGTTACGGCCATCATCAGCCTCACATTTCCACAGGCCGATGTGCACCGGCGAGGCCAGGATGTTCTCGTCGGCGATACGAACGTAGGCCAGCCTGCGCCCGTCTTCCTCCTTCACCAGCACCGGCTTGCGGACAGCCGGCCCGACCGAGGCGACCAGCACCGAACGGCCCTCGGGACGGTACACCCGCATGTCCACCTCAACCGCCGGAGTGCAGTAGACCTGAGCCGCAGCCTCGACCATGTACATTTCCTCCTCGCTGCGCACCCCGGCGATGCGGCCATTGTCCTTGACTCCTATCAGCAGCCGGCCTCCCTCAGTGTTGGCAAACGCCGACAGCGACCGTGCAATCTTCCGCGAGTCCGATATCTCGAACTTGAAATCCTGCCGGACATGCTCGCCCTCCGAGATAAGGGCCCGTATGTACGCCGTATCGTCCTGTACTTTCATGTCCGCAAATTTACTACATTTGCCGGCATGATAGAGAAAATACTGGAACAGTACATCCCGGAGAGGTTCGTCAGCGATGCCCGGTACCGCAGGGGGCACATCCGCGTAATCAACCCGCTGCCGGGTACACGGGTGCTCGGACTGCATATTCCCGATATGAGGAAAGCCGCTGCAGAGCTGACATCTTCAGCTGACCGTGCGGCGGAACTCATAAGGCAGTTTGAGGCCACCCCCGAGCGCAGCCTTTACTACGAGGAGTACATGGTCTGGGGCATGATGCTCAACCGGATGAAGATGCCTTTGGAAGAGCGTCTCGACAGACTGCGGGCATTCGTCCCCCATATCGACAACTGGGCCG
Source organism: Candidatus Coprenecus avistercoris (assembly GCA_018712275.1). Lineage (GTDB taxonomy): Bacteria > Bacteroidota > Bacteroidia > Bacteroidales > UBA932 > Coprenecus > Coprenecus avistercoris. Next base: position 5,387 of record DVHI01000036.1, read on the forward strand.
TGTGCGACCATGTCTGCGCCGGTGCGAAGTGGACACGCCCGGGAGACCGCCCGACATGGGCATTCATCCTGGAGCACCTCGCCTCGCACATGGAGTTCGAGGTGCGTTACGGCCTGATCCTGTACATGTCCCGCATGATGGAGGAGGGCTCGCTGCCGGAGATATTCCGGCTGATGGAAGGGCTGGACCTGGAGCACATCCATTCGGACTACACCCAGGGAAAAGCTGACCGCGACAGCCCCGACCTCTGCCCCGGAACCGCCGCCGGCCGCCCGCCCTACTACGTCCGCATGGCCATGGCCTGGCTGATGGCCACCGCCCTCGCCAAGTACCCCGATACGGTCCGCACCCTGCTCTCCCGGACCCGCCTGCCCGAAGACGTTCTCCGCCTCTACGTTCGCAAGGCCCGGGAGTCCTTCCGCACCCGGGATGTATCTCCTTTCTAATTTTATGCGGTAATTCCGCCATTTTTCCCTAAGTTTGCAGCTGAAATGAAAGTACGGGCGAAAAAACGGTTAGGGCAGCATTTTCTCAACGACGAGGGCATCGCGCACAGGATCGTGGAGTCTCTCTTAGAGATGGATCCGCGAGGGGCGGAATGCTCTGTCCTGGAAGTCGGTCCGGGCATGGGCGTGCTGACCAAATACCTGCTGCAGGAGGACGGCCTGGATTTCAGGGCCGTGGAGATAGACGAGGAGTCAGTCGAATACCTCATCCAGAACTATCCTTCCATCCGGCCGCGGCTCTACGAGGAGGACTTCCTGCGGATGGACCTCGGGAAAATATTCCCCGGCAGGCTCGCGGTCATCGGCAATTTCCCCTACAACATCTCCTCTCAGATATTTTTCAAAATCCTCGACCATAAGGACAATATCCCTTTCGCAGTGGGAATGATCCAGAAGGAGGTGGCGGACCGTCTCGCCTCCCCTCCGGGCAACAAGGCCTACGGCATCCTCTCGGTGCTGCTGCAGGCCTGGTACGACATCGAATACCTGTTCAGCGTGGAGCCCGGCTCGTTCACCCCTCCCCCGAAGGTGCGCTCGGCGGTAATCCGGATAAGGCGCAATGACCGGACGGCCCTCGGCTGCGACGAGAAACTCTTCAAGGCGGTCGTCAAGACCTGCTTCAACATGAGGCGCAAGACCATCCGCAACTCCATCAAGCCCCTCCTCGGGAGCGGCCTTGCTCTGACGGACCCCGCCTCTCCGCTGCTGGACATGAGGCCGGAACAGCTGTCCGTAGAGGATTTTACCGCACTGACAAACATTTTAACCAATACTAACAATTAATATCTACAGACATGAGATTCAGATTAGGTTACATTGCACTGGCGCTGACAGCCGCTTTCGCAGCCGCAACATCCTGCGATTCAGTTCAGCATTGCGACAGTTCCATTCCCTATGACATTCAGAACGGGAAGATAGTATTCCAGGTGCCCCCCAGGGTTGACGGCCAGAAATCCGTCATCGGACTTACCACCGAGCCCATGGAGGTAGTGCGCGTAGGCTTCATCGGCTTAGGAATGAGAGGTCCCGGCGCAGTGGAGCGCTTCACCCACATCGAGGGCACGGAGATCAAGGCCCTCTGCGACCTGTATCCCGAAAGGGCTGCAGCCGCTCAGAAAATCCTTGAGAAAGCCGGACGTCCCCACGCTGACGAGTACAGCGGAGAGGAAGGCTGGAAGGAGCTCTGCCAGAGAGACGACATCGACCTCGTCTACATCGTGACCCCCTGGCAGAACCACGTAGAGATGGCAGTCTTCGCCATGGAACAGGGTAAGCATGTGGCCATCGAGGTACCTGCAGCCACCTCCCTCGCCGAGTGCTGGGCTCTGGTCAACACCGCCGAGCGCACCCAGAGACACTGCATGATGCTCGAGAACTGCGTCTACGACTTCTTCGAGATGACCGCCCTCAACATGGCCCAGCAGGGTCTCTTCGGTGAGGTCCTTCACGGTGCCGGCGGATACATCCACAACCTCGAGCCCTACTGGGACGAGTACCAGGGCAACTGGCGCCTCGACTTCAACCAGGACCACCGCGGTGACGTCTACGCCACCCACGGCTTCGGTCCCGTATGCCAGGCCATGAATATCCACAGAGGCGACAAGTTAGAGACCCTGGTCGCCTTCGACACCAAGTCCGTCAACGGCCTCAAGCTCGTGCAGGACAAGATGGGCCTCGATGAGTGCGCCAACGGTGACTACACCATCACCCTCCTCAGCACCGCCAACGGCAAGATGATCGAGATTCATCACAACGTCATGACTCCCCGCCCCTACGACCGCAAGTACCAGCTGACCGGTACCGAGGGCTTCGCCAACAAGTACCCCGTCGAGGGCTTCGCATTCGAGCCTGAGAACATCAGCTCGGACGAGGTGCCTGACCACGAGGACCTCAGCTCCCACAGCTTCGTACCTGAGGCAGCCCGCAAAGCCCTCATGGAGAAATACATGCACCCGATTCACCGCGAGGTGGGCGAGATCGCCAAGAAGGTCGGCGGCCACGGCGGCATGGACTTCGTGATGGACTACCGTCTGGTTTACTGCCTGCGCAACGGCCTGCCCCTCGACATGGACGTCTATGACGCAGCCGAGTGGTCCTGCGTCGGCGAGCTCGGAGCAGTCTCCATGTTCCACGGCAATATGCCCGTAGAGGTGCCCGACTTCACCCGCGGCGACTGGGACAAGACCGACGGCTTCCACTTCGCATACAAGAAATAACAGGCATCCCGCCTGAACACACGTCAAGGCCGGTCCCGCACTGTCAGGGCCGGCCTTTTCGCATTTTCCCCTTACAGCACGTCGTCCGCTATCGAATAAAAGTAGAATTTTGGGAAGGTCTTGACCACGCTACCGGTGGCCAGGCGGAAAAGGATGTCCGTGCACATCCCGGCGAGCATGCTCGAGGCTACGGACAGCTGGGGAGGCGGAAAGACACCGCCCTCATCCTCATATTTCCACAGGATGCGGTCCAGGTACAGCTTCGGCTCGGCGATCCGGTCAAAATGCCGGATTACATGCTCCACGGCCCTCTTCTCGAAGCCCGCCGGCGAGGCCCCCTCCGGCAGCAGCTCCCGGAGCGTCGGAGAACCGGGAGTAAGCACCATGACGCAGGGAGAGAAACCGATATTGTAAGGATGCAGCACCGATATGCCGCGGCCCAGGCACACGTCATCCAGCTCTAACGGAATGTCCGTCGTGAAATCCAGCGCATTGACCGCAGCGTCACAGCCGTCTATAAGTTCCCGCACGTTATCATGCGTCACCGCCGTATTCTTAACGACGATTTCCGCATCGGGATTAATGGCCCTGAGCCTGCCGCCTATTGCCTCCGTCTTACTTAGGCCGATGTCCATGTACGTGTAGTTCTGCCGATTGAGATTACTTTCCTCAACCGAGTCCATATCCACTACGGTGATACGCTCGAAGCCGAGCCTTAGCGCACACTCAGCCACGAGGCTGCCGATACCGGCCTCTCCTATGAACACCCGGTAACTGCGGATTCTCTCCTGCTGTCCGGCGGAGATATAGATCCGGTTCCTGTCATAACGTCCCATAATTTCTGATTTTTCCGCAAAGGTCGGCAGCATCCGGAACCCGGACAAGACACAAAAGTGTCGAATTGTGCTTGAGAAAAATGTTTTACAGCATCCTGCGGGACTTCGCGCAGGTGATGGCCTCCGAGATATTCGTCACGTCCAGTTTCTGGAACAGGACCTTGCGGTAGCCCTTGACCGTGTCCACCGCCTTGCACAGCCGGTCGGCAATCTCACCTATGGTCATCCCGCGGTTCGAATACGAGATGATGGCCTTCTCGATGTCCGTCAGCACGTCCTCCTCACCCTCCTTCCAGCGGCGGCCCTCAAAGCTGTAGTCCCACACCTTAGGGCTGTTCTCGCAGACGATACGGGCCTGGAGCTCCGAGCCGTCCGAGGCCAGCGACACCGAGCACAGAGCCAGCCACATCTCCCCCTGCGGAGTCAGGCGCATCGGGGACAGCTTGTGGTGTATCAGGCGGGACTTCCCGCTGACGCTGTCGCGGATATGGAAATTGTACGAGATGCTGTAGGCCGTGCGGTCCGCCACCGGCAGACGGTTGTAGAAGCGGAAGGCCGCCTCGTTGATCTCCACCAGAGCCGCCAGCTCCGACTGCTCGCACACCTCGAAGTAGAAGTCGTACCCCTTAGCCAGCACCTCACCCCGTGTCCGGCCGCAGAGAAACAGCGGATTATCCGACACATACAGGAAATTCTTCTTCCAGTAGTCTATCACGTATATCGACTGGTACGTCAGCCGCGACATGCACTCAAGCATCTCCACGTACGGCTCCACCCGGGCATACTCGCTGTCGGGCACGGGGCTCACCGTGTTGCTGGAGGTGAAGAAATCGGACTTTCTGACTTCGGCGGTATCTGACATAAATACAGACTCAAATGTTGATACATTACAAATATAAGATATCCCCCCATTAACCAAATATTTAAAATAAAAAAGACACAAAAGTGTTTTTCATCAGGTCTTAGCCAATTACACACAAAAGTGTCGAAATCACTCTTAATCAGCACATAGACACTTTTGTGTCTTGCCCGCGCCGCCGGCAGTGGCGACCTTTGCACCAGAAGAAAAACAGAAAGCCATGAAAACGTTCATCACATCCATCGCCCTCATGATACTCCTGACCGCAATACCCGCCGCAGCTCAGAACATCACCGTCACCGGAAAGGTGACCGACACCCGCCAGGAACCCGTGCCGTTCGCATCGGTAGTGCTCCGCAGCCTGCCCGACTCGGCCGTCGTAGCCGGAAGCATGACAGGAGACGACGGAGGCTTCTCTCTCAGCGCTCCCGAGGGCAGCAGCTACCTGCTCACGGTATCATTCATCGGCTACCTGCCACACGAGCAAGTTTGCGGAACGTCCACCGACCTCGGGGACATCGTCCTCGCAGACGACGTGCAGATGCTTGAGGAGGCCGTAGTCGTGGCGCACAGGGTCGAGCACAGGCCCAACGGCTACCACATCAACCTCCGCAACGACCCCATCGCCAAAGGACGCCAGGCCACCGAGATGCTCTCGTTCCTCCCCGGAGTCAGCACCGATGACGAGTCCGTACAGATACTCTCGCGCACCACACACGCCATATATATCGACGGCATCAAGATCCAGGACTACTCCGAACTCAAGGCCCTCCAGGCCTCGCAGATAGAGTCCGTCGACATCGATTACATGAGCGGAGTGGAGGAGGCCGCCGACGCCCAGGGAGGAGTCATACGGATAAAGCTGAAAAAACAGGCCGACGGAGGATTCTCCGGCTACCTGCAGGCCTCAGCGGGCGCCAACATGTACGGCTACGGAGGTGAGTCCGCCCGCAACATCTTCAGGGCCAGGACCGGCAACCTCAGCATCTACAACACCCTCGCATACGTAAGGCAACGCTACTTCAGCGACAATGTGAGCGAATACCTCTTCAAGGAAACCGGCTCGGACATCCTCTCCAGGGAGGAGTACCGCAGCTGGGGAGGATACCTCTCCGACAGGCTCAATCTCTCATACGAGATAAACCCGAACCACTCCCTCGGAGTCTCCGGCTACATCCACACATACCGCAACAGCCCATATACCAACACTTTCTATACCGGCTCCGACAGCACCTCGCAGCTCTACGCCCCCTCCCGCACCGATAAGTATCAGGGAGTGTTCAACTACACCTGGAACATCAACGACAAGGGCGGCAAGCTGGCCGTCACCGCCGACTACCTCCGCACCAACAATACCGTGGACCAGTTCCTCACCCCTGAAGGAGGGCCTGAGGAAGACCACGGCCACACCTTCCAGACCACTGACATGGTGTGCGTGCGTCCCACCCTCAACTATCCCGCAGGCAAGGGCATGATCTCCGCCGGAGCCGACGTCCAGTACGTCCACTTCCGCGACCTCTCCACCACACAGATGCAGCCCGCAGGACTGCACACGGTCATGACCGGATGGCAGCCGGCCGTATTCGCCGAGTACTCCGGTTCCGTCAAGAACTTCAGCTACGAGGCCGGACTCCGGGCCCAGATCAACTGGATGGACGTGACGGCGGAATCCGTGCACAACCGCAACCTGCAATGGGGCATCCTGCCCATGGCCAGCCTCATGTACCTGATCAATCCTCAGAAAGGGCATACGATAGCCCTCCAGTACAAGCGCACGATGAACGACCTGCCGTACAGCGCCATATCCTCATTCAGGCAGTATTCCTCCCCCCACTCCTACGTGGTCGGAAATCCCGAGCTCGTGCCCGAGACACAGGACGAGGTCATGCTCATGGCCGGATTCTTCAACAAACTGACCGTCATGGCCGGATACATCCACCTCAGCAACCCCATCATCTACATGACATACGTAGACCCGGGGCAGCCCGACGTCAGCTACAACATGCCGGAGAACGGAAAATACAACTCCCTCGCAGTATTCGGAGTAGAGGGCAACCTCAAGCCCTTCAAGTGGTGGACCGTCAAGCCCATGGTGAGCCTGCTGCTGCAGTACGCCAAGACCAGCCGGTACACGGTCAGCAACCAGGCCATGTGGAAATTCTCCCTCAGCAACAACTTCTCCTTCTCCCCCACCTTCGGAGGCACCCTCAACGCCTACTACGAGCCCGAGAGCCGCATGCTCGACGCCCTCTGGAAACCGGTAGCCCAGGTCAACGGCTCCCTCTACAAGACATTCCTCGACGACCGCCTCGAGCTGCGTCTTGACTTCACCCTATGGCGCTACGGACGCAGGACCATCATAGAGACACCCGTCTACATGCAGTCCGTCTGGAACAGGACCAAGGAGACACGCGCCGAACTCACGCTCACATGGAACTTCTCCGGAGGAAAGAAAGTCAATGTCCGCCGCAACGCCGACAGCATTCAGGATTACAAGCAGATTACAGACCAAAGATAATATACTATTCAAACAATGCACTCAAATCCCAGGACAGGAACTCCTCAAGCGGCACTCCTCCGGTACCTACGACGAGCGAATGAACAGGGTGGAAGGCGGCAGCAAACTTCGAGAGGCCGCGGCCGGCGGTCCGGCTGCCGCTTTTTACCTCTACCGCGACACAACGGCGGCGGCTGTCGATGACAAAATCCACCTCATCATCCCGCTCCCGCCAATAATAAACCTTATAGTCCAGTTCCTCTGCCGCATTGAGGATATGCGCCCCTACGGCACTCTCTACCCAGCGTCCCCATAGAGCAGGAGACGTGTACACTTTCTCAAAGCTCATCCCGGCAAGGGCACTCAGCAGGGCAGTGTTGTAGACCATCAGCTTCGGCACGGAATTGTACTTTCTCGCACTGTCACTGGCATACTTTTGCAGACCTGCCAGCATCTGAGCTTCCGAGAGAGTGGTAAGATAACTGGCCAAAGTGGTCACATTGCCGGCGTCCTGAAGCTGCCCGAGCAGTTTGGTCAGTGAAATCTCCTCGCCGGAATAAGTGCATCCAAGTTCGAAAAGCTGCTTCATCAGTTCCGGCTTATAGACAGTCCGGGTCATCAGTACATCCTGTTCTATGGCCGGAGCGATGATACTGTCCTTGATATACCGGCGCCAACGGGACTCGTCTCCGATGAACTTGGCCGCTCCAGGATATCCGCCGAAGTAGATATACTGAGACTGATCCAGCCCGAATGCCCCGTGCATCTCCTTCCAGCTCCAGTGCGGCATCCTGATCAGCTCATAACGTCCGGCCAGGGACTCCGTCAGCCCGTCTTTCAGCAGCAGACGGGAAGAGCCGAGAATCACCACCTTCAGATTGACATCATTGAAGGTATCCGCATCCCACTGTTTCTTCACTTCCTCGCTCCAGTTGTCTATCTTATGCACCTCGTCTATCACTAACAGATATTCCCTGTGTCCGCCCAGCCGCATCCTGGCCCTCGCCGTATCCCACACCTCTCCTATCCACGCGGTATTTTCCTTCGGGATACCGTCAGCCGACACCATCATGTTGGGGACTTCGGTCTCCTGGAGCACCTGCTTGACCAGAGTGGATTTACCCACCTGGCGCGGACCCACCATGGTCTGAAGCTTGTTGCGGTCTTCCGATATGCGGGATGCAAGTTCTTTGAATTGCGGTCTTTTGAACATAACTACCTGTGTATTTTGAGACAAAGATATACAAAATACTCAAATCTTTATTACAAAATGTTCAATTTATGCCGACAAAATGTTCAAATCTATCCTGCAAAATGTTCAAATTTTACTCATTGATGGCTCGAACGGGAACGTCCGTGGCAGACATTCAGTTTTTAAGACATCCGAGCGGAATTACTTTTACCCCGTCCGGCCTGGTGTAGGCCATACGACCGCCCGTTAAGATTATCAACAGATCCGGTTCACGCAGAGGGACTTGTCTTTCCCCTTCATTATGTTGCCGTATAAGACGCTGCAACTCGGTTAAATGCCGTGCACCTGACTCTATATCCGCACTGCCCAGCTTGCACTCTATCAGCGCATAGCGTCCGTCTGAAAGATGAAGTACGACGTCGGCCTCCAGACCATATCGGTCCCTATAATAAGAAATATGCGTATTGAAATCAGGAGTGTAAGCTCTCAGATCACGTATGCACATCTGTTCGAAAATAAATCCGAAAGTCTTAAGCTGAATCATAAGAGCCTCAGGGGATAACCCCATGGCCGCCACTGCAATTGACGGATCTATGAATCCCCGCTTCACACCACTGCGTATAGCCGTCTTACTGCGTATGGCCGGGCTCCATGCGTCTATATTGCTGATGACAAACAGTTTTTTAAGAGCTGTCACGTAATCGTCCATTGTTACCATAGACGCAGTGACCTCACCTGAAGCTGTAATATCTTCCAGCAGAGAAGTATTCTTGGCGGTAGTAGAAATGTTCCGGGCATAAGCACGCAGAATCATGCGTGCTATTCTCTCATCTCTGGCAATACCGTCAATGCGTGAAATATCCTCCCGGCACACAGTGTCAATATAGTTTTCCGCAATCATCAACTTTGCCCTGTCACTGGAAAGACTGACAGTGCCTGGCCATCCTCCACGACACGCTGCAAAAATGATGTCCTCAATGCTCATATCTGATGTGATACCGTCTATGTCGGAAGCCGGGTCATCAAATAAACTGCGCAGGGAGATTTTGCCGTTGGACTCCCTGCTTTCCCACAAGCTCATGGGAAGCATTACCATCCGTGAGATGCGGCTGTTGCCGGAATGAAGTATTTTTGTTTTGTCTACGGCATTTGATCCGGTGAGAATAAATTGTCCCGGCAAACTGCGTTCGTCTACCATAGTCCTTACGGCATCCCAGATTACAGGTATATCCTGCCATTCGTCTATCAGCCTCGGAGTACTGCCCTGAAGCAGAAGAGAAGGCTTTGAAGCGGCAGTCGCCTTATATTCTTCCCTCATATCCGTATCCTGAATCTTGATGACACTTTTTGCAATCTGCTGTGAGGTAGTTGTCTTTCCACACCATTTGGGACCTTCTACCAATACTGCTCCAAATGCTTCCAGCCTTTCTTTCAAGACATCATCAGCTATCCTGTGTAAGTACCGCATAGTATTGACTGTTTTTTTGATGCAAAGATATTGAAAATATATATTTTACACAAATTCACTTTAAACTTTTGCGGCGTTTTGCTTTAAGCTTTTGCGGTATTTTACTTTAAACTTTTGCGGTATAATCTCACCCATTGATGGCGCGGACAGGATCGACCGTAGCGGCCTTCCAGGCGGGGATGAGTCCGGAGAGGATGCCGAGGACGACGGCTATGAGCATGCCGGCAAGGGCATTGTCGGGGGAGAGGGTGATGGTGAAGTATTCGGAGACGGCATTGACCGGAATGGAAATGAGGAAGACCAGGAGAATGCCCACCAGGCCGCCGGCTAAGGAGAGGAAGGAGGCCTCCACCATGAACTGAGTCAGGATCACGTAGCGCTTGGCTCCGAGGGCCTTCTGGATGCCGATCTGGCTCATGCGCTCCTGGACGGAGACGAACATGATGTTGGCGATGCCGAAGCCGCCGATGATCAGGGAGAAGGCTCCGATGATCCAGCCCGCCTTGCTGATGCCGCGGAAGACGGAGTCGAGCATGTCGAGCAGGAAGGTCATCTCGTTGATGGCGAAGTCATCCCGCTCCGAGGGGGAGAGGCCGCGGCAGGAACGCAGCAGCAGGCGCAGCTCGTCTATGAAGGCCTCGCGGGAGACACCCTCCGCCGGAGCCGCCATCATCATCCCCGAGCCCCACGCCGAGGCCAGCACCGTCTTGCCGAACTGCAGCGGGAGGACCACCGCATCGTCCGTATTGACGATAGAGGCCATGCTCTCACCTTGCTTTTCCAGGACGCCGATGACTATTGCACTGCCTCCCTTGACCTTGACCTTCTTGCCGATGGGGTAGGAGTCCCCGAAGAGCTCCCGGGCGACATTGTACCCGAGGATAGCCACATTGGCCCCTCCGCGGATCTCCATCTGGGAGAAGTCGCGGCCCTCGGCGAGGGAGTAGCTCATCACATTCTCCAGCCCGTCGGTGGTGATGAACAGGAAGGCGTTGGAATAATTGTTGCGGCGGTAAGAGGCATTGCCGTTGCCGAGGATTACATAGACCACGCTCTCGGCCAGAGTGGCGTTGCGGGCGACATATTCGAAATTCTCCTCAGTAATCTCCGGCCGCTGAAGATAGTCCCACCACTGCAGCGGCTCTCCGTCCTCCCCTTCCTCCTGAGTCATGGGGAAACGGTCGATGTAGACGATGTCGCTCCCGAAGGACTTGACACCTTCCATGATATTGGACTTGAGCGAGTCCACGGCGCAGAACACCGCCACTATCGAGAAGATGCCGACAGTGACTCCGAACAGCGAGAGAAAAGTCCTGAGCTTGTCAGACTTGATGGAGAAAAAAGCGAAAGAGGCGCTCTCCGCAATCAACCCCACAACTATCCTCAGCTCTTTCACGAATTTTTTCATAAGACGTCTGAACTATAGTTATTTGTTTATACCTACCTTGCGCTGGAGCTCCCGCAGCGTGTCGAATGCGTCCATCGGCGTCATCGAGTTGAGGTCCATCGCCTTGAGAGTGTCCCGGATGCTCACTAAGAGAGGGTCGTCAAGCTGGAAAATGGAAAGCTGTACTTCCTCCTGGGCGGCGCTGCGGTCCCGTTTCTTCTGCCTCAGGGACTGGACCCGGCCCTTGATGGACGAGTCTCCGGCCCCGGATGCCCCGGCCTCGAGCTTCTTGAGCACCTTCTCGGCCGAGAGGACCACTTCCGGCGGCACCCCGGCCAGCCTCGCCACATGGATACCGAAGCTGTGGGCAACCCCGCCTTCGCAAAGTTTCCTCAAAAATAGGATTTTTCCGTCAGATTCCTTCACTGCGATGTGAAAGTTTTTTACCCTTTTGTAATTTTCCTCCAGTTCGTTCAGCTCGTGATAGTGCGTCGCGAAGAGGGTCTTGGCCCCGCCGCCCCGCTCGTGGATGTACTCTACGATGGCCCAGGCTATGGACATGCCGTCGAATGTGCTGGTGCCGCGGCCGATCTCGTCGAGCAGAATCAGGGAGCGCGGAGTCATGTTGTTGAGGATGGCGGCGGTCTCGAGCATCTCGACCATGAAGGTGGACTCGCCCCGGGAGATGTTGTCGGAGGCGCCGACACGGGTAAATATCTTGTCGAACAGACTGATGTGTGCGGACTTGGCAGGTACGAACGAGCCTATCTGGGCCATCACGGCTATCAGGGCGGTCTGCCTCAGAAGGGCGGACTTACCGGACATGTTCGGGCCGGTGAGGATGATAATCTGCTGCTTCTCGCTGTCGAGGTACAGGTCGTTGGCCACGTACTCCTCCCCGGCGGGCATCATCCGCTCGATGACCGGGTGGCGGCCCTGCTCTATCTTCAGGATCTCGCCCTCGTCCACCAACGGGCGGCAGTAGCCGTAGTCGGCGGCAGCCTGGGCAAATGACAGGAGGCAGTCGAGGCGGGCTATCAGGGCGGCGTCCTTCTGCACGGCGGGGATGGCGGCCTGGATGCGGGTAATCAACTCGTTGAATATGCGGGACTCGATGGCGTATATCTTCTCCTCGGCCCCGCCTATCTTCTCCTCGTACTCCTTCAGCTCGGGGGTGATGTAGCGCTCGGCCGAGACGAGGGTCTGCTTGCGGATCCATTCGGGGGGCACCTTGTCCTTGTGGGCGTTGCGCACCTCGAGGTAGTAGCCGAAGACGTTGTTGTAGCTGATTCTTAAAGACGTGATGCCGGTGCGCTCTATCTCGCGCTGCTGGATGCCGGCAATGATGTCCTTGCCGTGGGTCACTATGCCGCGCAGCTCGTCCAGCTCGGCGTCCACACCCTGGGCTATCACCTCGCCCTTGCCAATCTGGGCGGCCGGGTCCTTGCTCAGCGTCCGTGTAAGCTCGGCCTTCAGCTCCGGGCAGTCGTCTATCTCCTTGGCCATACGGGCGAGCGGGCCTTTCTTATCGGTCTTCTCCGTGAGCAATACCTTCAGCGGCAGGAACTGGTCAATGCCCCGCCGCAGCTGCATCACCTCGCGGGGAGAGACGCGGCCCGAGGCGGCGCGGGAGAGGATGCGCTCGAGGTCGCCCATCGCGGCTATCCTCTGCGAGAGTTCCGAGGACAATTCCCTGTCGTTCAGCAGGGCCTCCACGCTGTCCTGCCGTATGGATATCTCCGCCAAATCCCTCGACGGCATGGTCAGCCACGAGCGCAGCAGGCGGGCGCCCATCGGAGAAGAGGTCTTGTCAATCACGTCCAGCAGGGTCACGCCCCCCGGAGCGGCCGGCTCCACCAATTCGAGGTTACGGACGGTGAAGCGGTCCAGCCAGACGAAGCCTCCCTCGTCGATGCGGGATATGGTGCTTATCTGGGCCAATGTCCGGCCCGGTATGTATTCGGTATCCTCCAGGCGGTTCGACTCCAGGTAGAACAGCAGGGCCCCGGCGGCAGTCACGCCCAGTCTCAGGCTCTCCACCCCGAACCCCTTCAGGGAGTCCGTCTTGAAATGCTTGATCAGCTTGCGGTACCCCGACTCGAAAACGAAGGCCCAGCCCTCCATCGTGGAGATGTATATATTCGAGGCCGGGTTGGTGAACCTCTCCTTTACACCCTTCTCGAAACCCTTCTGGACCAACAGTTCCTTGGGCGCGAAATCGGCTATCAGCAGGTCGAGGTAGTCCAGGTCGCCCTCGGCCACCTTGAACTCTCCGGTGGACACGTCCAGGAATGCGATACCGCCCCGGTCCTTCGAGAAACACAGCGCGGCGATATAGTTGTTCTCCTTCTGGGTCAGCACCTGGTCGCTGTAGACCACGCCCGGCGTGACAATCTCGGTGACCCCCCTCCTGACCAGCTTCTTGGCCAGCTTCGGATCCTCCAGCTGGTCGCACACAGCCACCTTATAGCCGGCCCTCACCAGCTTGGGCATGTAGCTCGGAAGCGAATGGTGCGGAAACCCCGCCAGCTCGATATAGCCCTGGTCCCCATTCGACTTGCGGGTCTGCACGATGCCCAGCACCTTGCTGGTAGTCACCGCATCCTCCCCGTACGTCTCATAGAAGTCCCCCACCCGCATCAGCAGCAGGGCCTCCGGACAAGCCGCCTTGAACTTGTAGTACTGCTTTATCAGCGGCGTATCCTCCTTTTCCTTTTTTTCCTTGTTTGCCATTTCGAGTCACTTCCGATTTAAGAGAGGCAAAAATACTAAAATCCGCGTAATCGCGATAGATGTTTTACGACAAAGCGCATCCGGCCTTTTCATTTTGAAACTGCACACCTTCGGAAGGTGAGACTAAAACGAGGGAAAACTGCGCACCTTCGGAAGGTGGGAAATGCACGGCCGCAGGAGAAACACGGACACAGGGCGCTCTCGAAGCAGTGACGACTCCGCGCACCTTCGGAAGGTGAGACGAAAACACGGGAAATCTGCGCACCTTTGGAAGGTGGGAATGCCACGGTGGCAGGAGAAACACTGACACAGAGCGCTCTCGAAGCTGTTACGCCTCCGCACACCTTCGGAAGGTGAGACGAAAACGCGGGAATACTGCACACCTTCGGAAGGTGGAAGAAGGATAAGGTGTATGATGAGAGAGCCTGTGGCAAGGGGCCAAGCGGAATGCGATTCCGCAACGGCACCGAATCGCGGAATTTGCTGCCGTTGTGGAAACGGGACGGAAAACTTTTATTATTTTGAAAACTTTTATTATTTTTACGAACAAAAATACGAATATGATGAAAAGACTTCTTTTGCTCGCATCAGCCATTATCGCAATCATCGGCTGCGGACAGAATCAGGACGGAAAGGGATACACAGTAGTGAAGGAATTCCCTGTGGAAGAGACCCTTGAGCCGGTCAGGGTCATCCAGTACGACCCGGTCGAGAGCAATATCCTCGCGCTGTTCAGGGCCGGGGACTGGTGGATATCGCAGAACATACAGAACTACAGCGGGGAGTCGGGCAAATGCTTCTCGCTGCTGGACGGGGACTTCCGGACTGTGGTGCAGTTCGGCACGTGGGGACGCGGACCGCAGGAGTTCATCGATCCATCGTACCACGGATATGAAGGAATGAAGGGCGACTCGATAGTCATCACGGTGAGAGACTGGACCATGGGCAGGCTTATACGGCTGACGGCCCACACCGGGGACGGAGGTTACCGCACTGAGCTCATCCAGGACTTCCACAAGAGCATGAGGGCCATCCATCCGCTCGGCCAGGGACGCTGGCTCTGCAATGCGGACAACAACCGCTACTACACGACCGACTCCCAAGGAACCGTCAAGACCTACCTCGAAGGCTGGGGTGAAGGCGTCAACGAAGCTATTGAAGCCAAGATCACCTATCAGCCCCCGCAGCTCACAAGCGAGACAATCTCCCCCGACCGCTCCCACCTCCTGGTCTACAGCCTCACATGGCCGGTCCTCTACCTGCACTCCCTCGACAACGGAGAGCGTCTGGCTGAAGTGTACGTAGACTACGGCCCCGACGACATCCATTCCAGCAACTATTCAGCCGACCTTTCCTACAACCCTGCTGAATATCTGGGCCACCATATCGTGGGCATGATCAACGACGAAGGCGGATACAGCCCCGTCCCCTCGCGTATCGTCATATTCGACCTGGACCTGAAGCCCGAAGCATCCTACAGCATCGCCCCGGCCAATTATTCCGCCATCGACCCCGCCACCGGCATCCTCGCCACCATCTCCTACAACGAGGAGACCATCAGCCTCTACGACCTCTCCGAGTGGCTGCACTAATCCTTCACGTATCCGATTCTCCGCCGCTGCACAGGCTCATCCTCTGCCCTTCCGGCAAGTTCCGACAAAGCTGCATACACATTGTCCAGCTCCTGCCGCAGCTCTTTTGACATCTCATCGATATGCTCTGCATTCTCTTCTCCAACTTTCTGCAAAAGATCCATCCTGGCACGCAACTCCGCAAGCTCAACCGACAGCCGGCCTGTCGCAGCAAGATGATTCCTTATCTCGACAAAAACACGCATAATCTCTATGCTGACATTCACCGCCACAGGACTTCTCAGTACGGCTGACAGCATGGCTACCCCCTCTTCTGTAAAAGCAAAAACCTGCCCTGGCCCAGGATTATAGCCAGGGGATATCACATTTTGTGATATCCCTATGAGCATC
Source organism: Candidatus Coprenecus avistercoris (assembly GCA_018712275.1). Taxonomy (GTDB): domain Bacteria; phylum Bacteroidota; class Bacteroidia; order Bacteroidales; family UBA932; genus Coprenecus; species Coprenecus avistercoris. The sequence goes on from DVHI01000036.1 coordinate 21,063, forward strand.
AGCCTATTAGCCTCCTCTTTAGTTAATTTCAGCATAAAATCATCCGGAAATCTGTCCATATTCCTGCGCACCGCCTGTTTCAAAGTCCTGTTCTCCACTTGATAAAGCCTTGCCAGGTCGAAATCCAGCATGACACGCACTCCGCGCACTTCATAAATCATACTCCTGATAGTTTCCAGTTCCATAGTAACTCCGATTTGCACCAAAGGTATGAAAATACCGGACGCTCCCAGGAAAGATTAAGATATAATCACTACTTTTGAAGATTTTAAATTTTTCGGAAAATATAAAATGAGCAAACGGGTACTGATCATAACCTACTACTGGCCGCCGACAGCCGGCTCGGGCGTGCAGCGGTGGCTGAAGATGTCGAAATATCTGCCGCAGTACGGGTGGCAGCCGGTCATCTACACTCCTGAGAATCCGGAGGCCGGAATGACGGACGAATCCCTGCTGAGGGACATCGCTCCGGAGGTGGAGGTCATCAAGCGGCCCATCCTCGAACCGTACGCCGTATTCAACGCTCTGACAGGCAATAAGGGGAAAAATTCCGGGAAGGCTTCGGCCGGGTCGGGCGCCGTCAACCCCATCAACGCCGTCGGCCACAAGTCTCCCCTGATGCGCCTCTCCCTATGGCTCAGGGCCAATGTCTTCGTCCCCGACCCCCGCTTCCTGTGGATCCGGCCCTCCGTCAGGTTCCTGAAACAATACCTCCGGGAGCACCCCGTCGACGCCATCGTCAGCACCGGTCCGCCCCATTCCATGCACCTGATAGCAAGGGCGCTGCACCGCTCGATGGGCATCCCCTGGACTGCCGATTTCCGCGACCCGTGGACCCGGATATTCTACTTCAAGCACCTTCCGCTGACCCGCCGCAGCCGGAAGAGGTACGCCGCCATGGAGCTCTCGGTACTGCGCGAGGCAGACCACGTGGTGGCCGTCACGGACAATATGGTACGGGACTTCCTGGAGGAACTGGAAGCAGATAAAAAGCGCGGCGCCTCAGGACGGCAGACTGCCGGTGACAGCTCTGTGACTGAGCAGAAAAACAAATTCCACGTCATTGAGAACGGCTACGACGAGGCGGACTTCACCGGCATCACGGCCGCGGAGCTCCCGGCAGGATTCAACCTCGTGCACACCGGCCTCTTCTCCGCGGAGGGCAACCCCCGTCGGCTCTGGAAGGTCCTCGCGGAGCTCTGCCGCGACCTCCCGGGCTTCGGCCGCGACCTGCATCTGACATTTGCCGGAAAGACTGACCCGGAGATCCTCGCCGCAGTGCGTGAGGCCGGTCTGGGCGACCGCCTGACCGACCGGGGCTACATCCCCCACCACGAGGCGAACCGCCTGCAGAAGGCCGCCGACCTGCTCCTGCTGCCCCTGCGCGAGGAACCCGAGGCCGCCGGCATTCTCACCGGAAAATACTTCGAATACCTCGCCACCGGCCGCCCCATAGCGGCATTCGGACCCCACGGCAGTGTCCTCGAGCGTTCCCTCGCCGCGACACGCACCGGAGAGATATTCGACTGGGACGAGGAAGCCCCGCTCAAAGCCTGCATCACAGCCCTGTACACCGGCACTAAGACATTTGCCCCGGACAGACAGGCCATAGCCGCCTACACCCGCCGCAGCCTCGCCGGACGCTATGCTGAAATCCTATAAAATAGCAGTCCCGGTGTAACTTTTTTGTACATTTGCGTCTTACTATCAGATAAATCACTACGAACAATGAAAAAACATCTCCCCCTCATCCTCACAGCAGCCGCAGTGCTCGCAGGAGCCTGCACCGGGAATCAATCAAGAACAGTAAATCTGGAGAACATTCTTAATTCAGAACCGGACACCATCGGCTTGGAAAGCATCGCTGAAAAGATTGAGACCGTGGAGCTCCAGTGCGACAGCCTCTACGATATACGCATCTTCGCGGACTACGACGGCCGGCTGTACGGCACCACCTCCGACTACAAATTGGTGATATTCTCGCAGGACGGAACTTTGCTCCACGCCTATAACCGGACTGGACGGGGACCGGGCGAATACGTCTGGCCGGATTTCTCCTACGACCCGTTCAACCATGAGATACTGGTCTACGACGGTCAGAACAAGGTCATACGGTATGACAGGGACGGCAAGTTCAAGGACGAGATACGCAACAGCCTTACCGGCGTACTGGGAGACATCATCGCCGTATCCGAGGACCGCTATGCGGCCACCAAGATGTCCCACACCGAGCGGGACAGCAGCATCATCTATCTGGACCGGGACCTGAACATCACAGGCAAGGCCCTGCCGATATTCAACAAGAGCCAGCTCTCGACCAAAGGCCTCATAGCCATGGAACCCGTCCTGATCTACAACTCCACTCCGATGTTCAAGCCTATAGGCGGATACACCTACTACACTCTGGACGGTGCACCCTACCTGCACGTCGAGCTGGGCCGGTACGCGCAGCCTGAGGATGAGGCCACAGTCGTCGGTGCAGATGAATCAAATTACCTTATCCAGGGCCTCGAGGACATCTGCGGAGACTGGTACCTCGCAGAATTCTACTACGAAAAGGGGATGTGCGTCTTCTACGAAGCCGTCAACACGCGCACGGGCGAACACGCCGTCCACGACATATACACCGAACAGAACATGGAGAACGGGGAGGGCGAGGGCTTCCTCTTCCGCCACGACGGAGAGACCATGCGCGTCTACCCCCAGTACGTCAAGGACAACGTCCTCTACTGGTCCCGTTTCTCCGGCGACGGTTCCACCACCCTTTACAAACTGACTCTGAAATAAAAACGAATGTCCCTCCTTAAAAATATCCTCACAGCAGCAGTCCTCGTACTTTTATCCGGAACTGCAGCCTGTAATCTGAAAACGCAGGACCAGGAATCAATGAATGCCCGGACCAGAATGCTTTACAATCTATCGGCCATAGAGACGAAATATGAGGGGAAGTTGCCGATAGTGAAAGATACGGTTATTTT
>DVHI01000037.1 GCA_018712275.1 Candidatus Coprenecus avistercoris
CACCGCACACCCAGACAGTCTGCTCTCCATATATGTCCAGACCGTACATATCGCCGGATATACTTGTCACTGAATGCCACGAGCTGCCTCCATCGTCAGAACGGAGAACTCCCATAGCACCGGTGCCTGTCAGATACAGGACTCCGGAAGGCGTCTGTACTATATTCTCGGGGTGTTGACCTGAATAAGACGCATCTACATGACAGACACTCCACGCGGTACCCCTGTCATGCGAATACTCTACCACTGCCCCACCGGCCGCATCCGTTCCGCAGCACCACAGGTTTATCCCGTCCTGAGTGGTCAGCGCACTATAGCTTACCACATCTGCTGAAGTACGGCAAATTTCCCAGGACTTGCCAGAATTGTCCGTTCTGAGCACGAGACATGAATCGGACACCGCCCAGGCATTCACGCCGTCCAGAGAGATGACGGCGGAAATATTCATCAGCGGAAGAGCCGCACCCTGATTGACCCAGGTAGTTCCTCCGTCATCTGTATACAGGAGCACCGTTCTCCTTGACAGCGTATCCGCATCTCCGACCACCCAAGCAGTCGAATCATCCACCGCACAGACATCTCTCAGCGCCACATCCGGGACCATCTGGGTATTGCCCTGGCGGACCCAGGTCCGGCCGGCATCCAGAGTACGGAGAATGGTTCCGTAACCGCTGTCTCCTGCGCCCACTGCCCAGCCTGAAGTGAAGATGTCCATACTGACATCGCAGGTGACGGAGCCCCCGTCGGGGATATTGACCTGACGCATGACTCCATAATATCCGTCCAGAGTAAAACGGACTCCCTGCAGTCCGTCGGGAAGACCGTCGTATATGTAAGCACCTGTTTCTGCCGTATATACAGCCGAGTCACCGTAAATTACAGCCACAGATGCCAGTCCCAGGCCGGAGGCGTCCGTCACCCTGCCCTGAAGAGTACCCGAGCCCGATTCCGGCAGATGACAGGAGACTGCGGTCAAGGCCAGCACCGCTGCCGCCGCGACTATTCGTAACCTCCTCATCGTCATCCCTCCTTGGGCCGCTGATATTTGTAGCGGAAGAGAATGGCGAACAGAATGGCCACCACGAGGGCATAGGCGGCGAACAGCCACCAGGCATGGCTCCAGCCGGTCATCACGGCGTTCCAGTCGATGACCCCGTCGGCTCCGGGCACGCGGTGGGAGTTGACCAGGGCATTGACCACGGCCTGGGCTCCGATGGTGCCGGCAGCCGCTCCGATACCGTTGGTCATCAGCATGAACAGGCCCTGAGCGCTGGAACGTATCGACTTGTCGGTGGTCTCGTTGACGAAGAGCGAGCCGGAGATGTTGAAGAAGTCGAAGGCCACTCCGTAGACTATCATCGACAGGATGATGAGCCATACTCCGCTGCCGGGATTGCCCGCAGCGAAGAAGCCGAAGCGGAGCACCCAGGCCAGCATGGCTATGAGCATCACGTTCTTGATGCCGTACCGCTTCAGGAAGAAAGGTATCAGCAGGATACACAGGGTCTCGGACACCTGGGACAGGGAGATGAGCATATTGGAGTGCTCCACCCCGAAGGTGCCCTTGAACTCGGCCAGGTTGCCGAAGTCGGCCAGGAAGGGATTGGCGAAGCCGTTGGTAATCTGCAGGGCCACTCCGAGCAGCATCGAGAAGATGAAGAAGATGGCCATCTTTCTCTGCTTGAAGAGGGTGAAGGCCCGCAGGCCCATGGCGTCTACCAGAGACTTCTTCTCCGACGAGCGGTTCACAGGACATTCAGGCAGGGTAAGCGTATAGAGAGCCAGCACGATACTCAACGCTCCGGACACCACATACTGCATGGAGGTCTCCTGCATCGCCGCACCGCGGAAGTGCACCAGGTCCACGAACCACATCGAGCAGATAAAGCCCACCGTACCCCATACCCTTATCGGCGGGAAATCCTTGACGGGATCCTTGCCGGCCTTCTCGAGGATGGTATAGGCCACCGAGTTGGAAATAGCGATGGTAGGCATGAAGAAGGCGATACTTACCGCATACAGCCCGAAGAGGGTGCCGTACTGCACCGCCTCCCCGGCCGCCACGCCGTAGATACCGGCCCCTATCATGGCCGCACCGGCCAGAGCGTGGCAGATACCCAGCAGCCTCTGCGCCGGAATCCATTTGTCCGCTATGATACCCATGATGGCGGGCATGAATATCGACACTATGCCCTGGACAGCGTAGAACATACCTATCCTCTCCCCGAACCCCACTCCGGCCAGATAACGTCCCTGGCTGGTAAGATAAGCCCCCCATACCGCAAACTCCAGGAAGCTCAGTAGAATCAGTCTCAGTTTATATCCTTTCATATATCTTATTATTTCTCAATTCTCAATCCATGGAAGACAGCCGTATAGCCGTCATTGGAGTCCGTCATCACGATACGCACCTGTGTCACGGGCGCGGACGGCTCAAAGCTCAGCTCTCCGTGGTACAGATCTCCTGCCCTCACCACAGTTCCGTTCTCCGTCTCATACTCCACGTAAGCGTCAGTCACATAGAACATCCCAGACGAGGGAGCTCCGCTGGACACCGTGATCCGGCTGCACTCCACCGGCGAGGCCATCCTATAGGTCAGCACGTCCCCTTCCTGCAGCACCCGGTCCGAGTATCCGGTGCCGTCGCGGCGGGCCAGACTCTCCAGATTGCCCTCGAGCAGGGGGAAATTGCTCTCCACCGTCATCTCAGGGTCGATGTAGTGATAAAGGTCAATGTTGGAGGCGCCCACGGCAATACTGCTCAACCCGTCTCCGAAGAATGTGGCGAAGCGCATCCGCTCCGGAGCATCCGTCACTACCTCTCCGCGGCATACCGGCGAGGCAGCCGTCGGAGCACCGTCCACCGCATACCGCACCACCGCCGAAGGATGGGGAGGCCTTACCCGCAGACTGCCGCTGAGGCTGTCATAGACCACCTCGGGAGGCGCCACGCGGAAGGCGATACCCATATTGTACAGACGGGAAAAATGCTCCCCGTACAGCCTCCGCTCGAAATCGGCGAAATCCCGGCTATCCCTGCTGCTCCAGCCCACCTCGGCCAGGGCGCACAGACGGGGAAAGAGCTGATACTCCATCAGCCTCGGCGGCCATGCCAGCAGCTCGCCCCACAGACCGGCCTGCACCCCGACTATCAGGGCGCTGTCGGCGGGAGCCCCTACCAGTATCTCGTCCGGCTCCAGGGAATAGGTCTTGGACAGGGGCACTATCCCGGCCCAGCTGTGTCCCCTCTCGGCACGCGACTGCTTCATGTCGAGGTAGCAGTACTCCCCTATCTGGACCACGGTCCGGTAGCCCTTGTCCACCGACATCCGTCCGCTCCTGACGCTCCTCCAGGCGTACACCATCGAGGAGGTATCGTAGCGGGCGTCGGAGATGACTATCTCGTCCCAGCCGGCCATCTTCTTGCCCAGTCCGTGTATGATGTCCTCCAGACGGTACACGAAGTGGCTGTGAATCTCCTGGGGTCCCTCCAGTCCCTGCTCCCGGGCCAGAGCCTGGCAGTGCGGGCAGTTGTTCCAGGGGGTATGGTCCACCTCGTCCCCTCCGATATGGATGTACTCAGAGGGGAAGAGCGCGGCTATCTCCTTGAATATGTCGCGCAGCATCCGGTAATTCTCCTCGCGGGCCACGCAGAGCACGTTGTCAGTCTCCCCGTTGGCGCTGATATACGGCACGTCCACCGGGCAGGCCATCTCCGGGAACACTCCCACCAGGGAGCGGCTGTGCCCCGGCAGGTCTATCTCCGGGATGATCTCAATATGACGGTCGGCGGCATACTTCACCACCTGACGTATCTCTTTCTGAGTGTAGTATCCGCCGTAGCGGCCGTGTCCCTGACCGTAGGCGGCAGGGCTCACCTCCGCGTCTCCCCTCCAGGCTCCTTTCTCCGTGAGCTCAGGGTACTTGCGTATCTCAATCCTCCAGCCGTTGTCGTCGGCCAGATGCCAGTGGAAGCGGTTGAGCTTATGGGCCGCCATCCAGTCGATGAGCCGGAGCACGTGGTCGGTGTCGTAGAATGTGCGGGAGACGTCCAGCATCGTTCCGCGGTAGCCGTAGCGGGGCGAGTCATCGACCGTCACCGCATCCAGAGCGCAGCGGGTGAGTTCCAGGGACGTATCCCCGTACACGGCGGGAGGCAGCATCTGCAGGAGGGTCTGCACTCCGTAGAATATTCCGGCCGGAGCGGAGGCCTCGATCCGCACCCCATCTGCATCCACTCTCAGGGAATATGCCTCGGGGCCGTACTCTTCGGTCAGGACCAGGCTGATGCCTCCCTCCGAAGGAGTCTTCACCAAAGGGATGTCAAATGCCAGCACACTTCCGAGACGCTCCCTCAGGAAGGCCGTCTCGAAGTCCAGGCCGGGGGAGGCATACAGGGACGTCCCCTTTTCAAGCAGCAGCTGACCCTCACCTGGCTCAATGCTCAGGGGACGGGGTACAATACAGCTGTAGGTCCGGGCGCCCAGCACCGTTACGGCTGCGGTCAGGGCCAGGAGCATGGTTGTTATGGTCTTTTTCATACAGTAACGTTCAATGGATTACAGAATCTCGAATATATCGGCTGTGCCCTCGACGCTCACCCTGGCGGTGCGGGGATCGAGGCTCAGTTCCAGGTAGGACTCGTCGGTGACCGTCTCCCCGAGACGTATCCCGTCGGAGCTGTACTGCTGGATGACGATGCTGCCGTGGGGCCTGAGCAGCAGGATCCGGAGGTTCCGGCGCTCGTCCCCGAAGGGAGTCTCCATCGAAAGGGTACCGTCCAGGGTGTAGTAGGAACGGGGGTCGCGGTCAAAGGCATACACGGCCTTTACGATGTCCGGGGCCTGTACCCCGAAGTCCAGGTCCTGGGTCCGGCGGGGATTGACGCTGAAGGTACGGATGGCGCACCAGTTGGTCTTGTCCGACTCGAGCTTGCGCAGACGGACGTAGCGGGCGTCTATGCCGCGGCCCTGCCACTTGATGACATACTGATGGTCTATGGTATCGATGAGCGGATACCACAGGCGGCCGTCCTTGGAAGCCTCGAGAGTGGCCAGGTCGAAGTAGTCCACATCGTCAGTCGAGTTGCGGCCCTGGAGGATATCCACCTCCCTCAGACCCCGGACGATACCGAGATCCACTCCGATCCAGTCCCCTGTCTTCTGCCCGTAGGCCGAGGTGTAATAGGTGGTGGAGTCATCGTCGAACATCAGTTTTCCGGAGACGGTCCCCGAGTTGGGGAAGGAGCCGATAGCCGTGTAGGAGAAAGGTCCGCGTCCGGCCAGACGGCGGTAGAAACCGTCCACCATATCGTCCATGGCATTCTCATAGAAGGGCTGGAGCTTGAGTGTGCCGGACTTGTGCGTCTCGTAGGCGGCACGGTCGGCGGGATCCATCAGATTGGCCACGTAGGCGGCCCAGAAAGAGGCATTGTCCCCTGTCTCATACATCCTCATGAGGTCGAGGGTCCTGCGTCCTCTCTCCCCGAGCTTGGTGAACTCCTCGAGCCAGGGATGCAGCTCGCGCATGAGGGCGTCGTTCCGGCACAGTTCCGACATCCGGGCATGTACCCTCTCCACCTCCTCGAAATCCTCCATCAGAGCCGCGTACTGCTGCTCGGTCCAGTCGTCCCCGATACGGAAGGTCTCTGTCTCCCAGGACTCCTCACGGCGGTAGCCGGACTCAGTATCACAGGAGTGTATGGCGAAGGTGCGGTAGGCGTCCCGCGCCTCTTCACCGGCCAGCACGGTCAGAGCCCTTTCCCAGTTGGCCAGGGCATCGTAGTCCTTGATGTTCCAGGCATAGTCGGCCACTCCGTAGAGAGCCAGCCTGGAGGCCTCGGCGTGCTCCATGGGGTTGCTCAGCAGACCGCAGAGATTCTTGGAACTCAGACTGTTGTCCAGACCATAGGCCGGCCCCTGCATCACGATATGACGGCAGTAGTCGGTCACAGGGAAGTTCCACCACACGAGGGCAGGACGCTGTATCCTGTCCCCCACCCACTTGAGGGTCGAGGCGGTCACGTCGCTGCACACCGCGTCACCGGTCCAGAATACGCGGACCGAGGGGTCGAGCTCGCGGCCGTAGACAGCCAGGCTGCCGTTGTCCGTGGGATTGGCCCAGGAGCGGTTGTAGTCGGTAGGGCAGATAATCAGAGGGGCCACGTCCCCCTTGACGGCCACGAACTCAGCCGTCAGCCGGTTGAGCAGCTCCACCTGCCGCATAGGGTCGGTGCCCTCTCCGGATATGTCGTCGAAGAAGATGGCGAATGCCCTGACTCCCAGGTCATACATTGCCTCGAACTTGGCCACCAGACGGCCGTAGTCCTCCTCGTTCCACTGAATATCCTGACCGGGATGCACGGCCCAGACGAAGTCCACCCGGTTGCGCTCACAGGAGCGCACCAGCTCCGATATCTGCCGGGCCTCGGCGGCCGGATAGGGATCGCGCCAGTAGGGCGAGCTGTGATACGGGTCGTCCTTGGGCCCATAGACATAGGTGTTCATCTTGTAGCGGCCGAAGAAGTCGATCAGGGACAGACGGGCCTGGTGGGACCAGGGTGTGCCGTAGAACCCCTCGACCACTCCGCGGGCTGGCAGGTCCGGCCAGTCGTTGATGCTCAGGCAGGGCAGCTGTCCGTCCGGATGCTGCTCCACTATCTGGCGCAGGGTCTGCAGGCCGTAGTACGCGCCGCGCTCGTCGTAAGCCATGATGGAGATGCCGTCCTCCTCTATATTGAGCAGATACGCTCCCGAGACAGGCTTTGCCCCGGCCTTTACGGCCTTCCTGGGATGGAAGTCGAGTTCCAGCCGGAGGGCCTTCTTGTCCCCGCGGACGAGGAAATCCACATCGTGGACAAATGCCTCCTGCCGGTCAATGATGCGCACGCCTCCGGAGACATCCACCGTCCCTTCCTGCAGAGTGAGGCTGTGGGGGGTGGGATTGATTACAGGTGCGGCCGACTCAGCCCCTGCAGCCCGGAGGGAGGCCGAGAGCAGGAGAGAGACCAGCAGCAGTGTGATTTTTCTGAAACAATTCATATTCTGTACTTTATTCTATTGTCATATAACGGTATTCGAGAGCGGGGCTGACGGTCACGGCATCGCGGACCTCAGGGGCTGCAGCGCCTTCCTTCAGCAGACGGAAGCGCACCTGCAGCAGCAGGCCGTCCCCGCTGACCAGAGGCTTGTCGCCCAGGTTGACGAATGTCGGATACACCGCCCTGGTGCCGTCGGTATGCAGGCGGTCGCGGGTAAGGGAGGTCATCTGCCGCAGACCGGGAGCCTCCGTGCCCAGGTACTCCAGGGAAGCCGGGTCGTAAGGCAATGCCAGGCTGAGGGCGTTGACCGCCCTGAGGGAGTCGCCGTAGAACGAGAGGGTCAGGGTATCACCCGCCTTCACGGCGCGGGACACTTCCATGCTGACAGTTCCGCAGAGGGTATCTCCGGCAGCCTTATGATACTCGCGCATCCAGTACTCTGTATCGATGCCGCCCTCCAGACGCACGGCCACAGCCGAGATATCGTAGGCGTCGATGAGACCGTTGCCGTCGATGTCGCCGTCCGAGACATAGTCGAAGTCGCTGTCAACGGAGCGCAGGCCGGTGTAGTTCATGTAGGAGGTCAGGTCGTTCCCATCCACCTTGCCGTCCTTGTTGATGTCGCCGGGGATGACGGTCTCCGAGCCGGGTACCTTGAAGACGTAGATCTCGCGGCCCGAGCCGTAGTTGTTCACTGCATCGGATACGGCAATGCGGATGTAGCGGGCCCTCGGGCCTCCGTCAAAGTTGAATACCTTGGTCTGACCGTCACGCTCCCACCCGAAGGCTCCGGCGGGAGTCCAGTCCTTGCCGTTCACACTGTACAGGACCTCGCCCTTGAGCAGGACTCCGTTGCCGGCATCCGTACGGGGCAGGTACTCGAAGCGGTCCAGGCTGATGATGCCCTGGAGGTCGAGGGTCAGCTCGAATGGCAGGGCCTTGGCCTGATATTTCGTATGCCAGGTGTCGCCGCTCTCGGCCCAGTCGAAGAGTCTCCACACCTCGAAGCCCTCCTGAGAGGGGAAGGAGCAGGAGCCCACGATGCCGCGGACGGCCCATTCCAGAGGATTGCCCTCAGTGGTGCAGGTATAGTCAGTCCATTCCGAAGTACCGGCAGCGTTGACTGCCCTCAGGCGGAAGCTGTACTCCGTCTCCGGCTGCAGGTCGGCGAATGTCAGGTGAGCGTTCCGGATGCCGGTATGCAGCAGGCCGTCGAACTCTATCTCGTAGTAGTCGGCATGTTCTTGAGGCTCCCAGGCCAGGGTGGCGGCGTAAGGTTCCACCGTGCATCTGTCGGAGACAAGCACGGGAGCTGTCAGGGCTCCGCTGTACATGAGGCTGCCGCCGGCGGGAGCATACTCATAGCCGTCGAGGGTGAGCACCACTTCGTTCTGAGTGATGTCGCAGGCGGGGACGGTGACGGTGAGCACCGGGTTTTTCCTTATATCCATCTCCGCGAACTCACTGCCGGGGGTGGCGAAGCGGTTGAGCTGCGGGGCCTCGTCCCAGTCCAGGGCGGCATTGACCCTGCGGCCTCCTACCCTGACTGATATTTTCCTAGGCATGGATGTGGCATTGACCCTTATCACCGTGGACTGTTCCTTGACGAACCCGTCGAAATCCCCTTGGGCGGGATGTATCGTGAGGACGTATTTACCATTGACCAGAGAGGCGTCTATCATGGTGGAGACGCTCTCCCCGCGGGTGTAGTTCATGGTCCTGCCGTCGTCATCGTAGAGATGGGTGCTGTACAGGCCTTCAGCGGGCCAGCACTCGAAGATGCGGACGGAGGGGTCGATCTGCGAGGGGTTGTTGTTCGGGGCGGTCATGGGGATAACGGCGCCCTGACGCACGAAGACGGGGAGTTTCCACAGCGGGGCGGGGAAATTCTCGAGGATCCTTCCGCCCTCGTACACGTCTCCGGTAAAATAATCCACCCACCTGCCCTCGGGGAGGTAGATGCCGTCGCGGATGTCGTTGCCGAGAGTATCGGCCTGGGTGTCCTGATAGACGGGGGCTACGAGGAAGTCAGGGCCGAAGAGGTACTGGTAGCGGGTCGCGGGGGTATAGGTGTAGTCGTTGGGATAATCCAGGAACATGGCCCTCATCAGGGGCTTGCCGTCCACTGCGGCGCGGGACCATGTGTAGGCGTAGGGCAGCAGCTCGGACTTGAGCTTGAGGTACATGCGGTTGATGGAGGCGGCAGGCTCGCCCAGGGCGTGGGGATATTTCTCGTTGGAGCCCCAGCCGTCCATGTTGAACTGCATGATGGAGAAGGCCTTCCACTGGAAGTCGCGGGTATTGATCACGGGATCGAGGCCGCCGAAGATACCGTCCATGTCGGAGCAGATGTTGGGCTGGCCGGAGAGGCCGGAGCCGATGTAGGTCGGGATGTGGAAGCGGATGTACTCCCAGTCGCCTCCGGTCTGGTCGCCCGACCACACTCCGGCATAGCGCTGGGTGCCGGCCCAGCCGTCGAGGGTGATGATGAAGGGGCGGGCGTCGTCACCGTAGTAGGGCATGATACCGGCCACATCGGCTATACCGTTGAGACCGAAGGAGTAGCCCCAGCCGACCCAGGCCACGTCAGTCTTGAGCACGCGGACTCCGGCGTCGCGTACTTCCTTGACTATGTCTCTCTGCAACAGAGCCTCCACACCCTCCTTGGGATGCAGGTCGGACTGGGTCCAGAGGCCTATCTCGACACCCTTCGAGCGGGCGTAGTCACCGAACGATTTCAGGTTCAGGATATTGCTGTCCAGGGTGCTGGTCTGGCCGTAGCCGGCTCCATAGCCGTCGTTGGGCAGAATCCAGCCCAGAGGCATGTCGTGAGCCTCATAGCGGTCCACCACGGCACGGGCGGAGAACTGGTAGTTGTCCTTCTCGCCGTTGAGCGACTCGCGGATGCCGCCGTTGTCCTTCTGGCTCTCCTTATACCGCCTGCCGTCCTCGAAGGGGACTGTGCGGGGGCCGTCCGCCTCCACCCACCAGTCACGGTTGTAGGCGTTCAGATGTCCTTCGTAGAATGCGAACTTGGGCAGCAGCACGGGATGTCCGGTAAGCTGATAGTACGTATCGAGCAGGGCCGTAGGATTTCCAGCCACCATCACGAATACATCGAGATAATCCGTATCATGGGTCAGTGTCACCGTACCTTCCTGAGCCGCACCGAAATCATAGGCTCCTGGAGCAAATGTATGCCACATAATGCCGTATCCTGCAGTAGACCAGTAATAAGGAGCGGGCGAAGCCACTCCGCCGTCTGTCCAGCTGTTCTCATTGACAATATTGATGACCTGTCCCTTGTGGGAGAAACGGCCGTTCTGGACTCCACCTCCGTAGAAATACTCACCGGGGGCTTCCGCCAGAGTGAGAACAGTCCGGGCCTTGCCGCCACGGGTCTCGAAGATCACCGGTGCGGTCTGCCGCAGGACATCGCGGCCGCTCCGCAGGTCCTTGACGGACATGGTCCCGTCCTCCTTGTCGAAAGATACCGATATCACGCCGGTGGACAGGCTCCATGAACCGGCGGTCTCCTCAACCGTATAGTACACTCCCCTGCGGGGATTCTGCACGAGAATATCGGCATGAGGATCCGCCTCCGGGTTGCGGACGATGCCGCCGTTGTCGTCCCGGAAGAGACGGAAAATATCCGGAGCGTAGAAATCCACTGTCATGCGGTGGCCGTCGCTGAGAATGAGCTCGGCCGAGGTGGGGTTGAGGCGCCTGGCCTCCTTCACTGACTCCTCTGCGGTTCCCGCCTGTCCGGCAGAAGCGGCCGGTGCGGAGAGGCCTGACACCGCTGCTGCGGCGAGAATCAGGAGCATTGTCTTTTTCCCTCTGAGATTCATATCTGAAATTTTCTAAAATACTTACAAATATAGCATTTTTCAGCCACCGCCGCCTCTTCTTTCCGGAGGAACTTCCACCCGGGCTGAAAGAGACAGAACATTCTGCCGGGAATAGTTGCAAATTCCAATTATTTTACCCTTATTTGCTTAAAATTTGAAACAAACACTAACCTTCATTTTTATGGACAACAACATCCTGAAGTACAACATCAATCCTCTCGTCAACGCCATCGGGAAGACCCCCGATCAGTTTACGAAAGAGGACATAATCAATTTCATCACCGCCAACGACATCCGCGTCGTCAACTTCCGCTACATCGCGGGCGACGGCAGGCTCAAGACCCTCAACTTCCCGGTCAGCAGCCTCCAGTACCTCGACCTTATCCTCTCGTTCGGAGAGAGAGTGGACGGCTCCAGCCTGTTCTCCTACATCCAGGCCGGGTCGAGCGACCTCTATGTCATTCCCCGCTTCTCCACCGCCTACCTCGACCCCTTCGCCGAGATTCCGACCCTGGGACTGCTCTGCTCCTATTTCACCAAGGACGGACTGCCCCTTGAGAGCTCTCCCGAATACACCCTGAGGAAAGCCCACGAGGAGTTCAAGAAGACCACCGGCTACACCTTCGAGGCCATGGGCGAACTGGAATTCTACGTGATCTACGACGATGACTGCTGCTTCCCTTCGGAGAACCAGCGCGGCTACCACGAGTCCACCCCGTTCACCAAGGTAGAGGCCTTCCGCACCGAGGCGATGAAACTGATTTCCCAGGTAGGCGGCAACATCAAGTACGCCCACTCCGAGGTCGGAAACTTCACGCTCGACGGCAAGGTGTACGAGCAGAACGAGATCGAGTTCCTCGTATCGCCCGTGGAGTCGGCCGCAGACCAGCTGGTGATGGCCAAGTGGATCCTCCGCACTCTCGCATGGCAGTACGGCTTCGACATCACCTTCGCCCCCAAGATCACCGAGGGAAAGGCCGGAAGCGGACTGCACTTCCACACCCGTATGATGAACGGAGAGCATTCGGTAATGCTCAAGGACGGCCGCCTCTCCGACGAGGCCCGCAAGGCTATCGCCGGCTACATGACCTGCGCCTCCTCGCTGACAGCCTTCGGCAACGCCAACCCCACCTCCTACTTCCGCCTCGTACCTCACCAGGAGGCCCCCACCAGCATCTGCTGGGGCGACCGCAACCGTTCCGTACTCGTGCGCGTACCCCTCGGATGGACCGGCAAGAGCGACATGTCCGCCATCGCCAACGGCCTGCCCCAGAACCCCGATATCGTAATGCCTGACAAGCAGACCGTAGAGCTGCGCTCCGGCGACGGATCGGCCGACATCCACCTGATGCTCGCCGGACTGGTGACAGCCGCCCGCATCGGCTTCGAGCTGCCCGACGCACTGGAGATAGCCAAGAAGACCTACGTGGACGTAAACATCCACGACGACAAGAACGCAGCCATCCTCAACTCCCTGGCCCAGCTGCCCACCTCCTGCGCCGAGTCAGCCGACGAACTCGAGAAAAACCGCGCCCTCTATGAGGCCAAAGGCGTATTCTCACCGAGCATGATAGACGGCCGCATCGCCATGCTCCGCGCCTACAACGACGCCAACATCCGCGAGGAGACCGCCCGCGACAAGGGCCTGATGATGGAGCTCGTCCGCAAGTACTATCACTGCGGATAGGAACCGGGACGGGCGCCTGAGATGCGCAAAAGAGAAAAGGACATCAGCCACAGAAACTGATGTCCTTTTTTCCTTATTAACCTAAACTTAACCTATGAAAAAACTATTTGACTTATTCTCTTGCAAACCGCGTGCCAAAAACTCCGTCCGCTACTGGAGGTCGTATCTGGACCTCTGCACCGGCGGCGGTCCCGCGGGCCCGGAACTGCCGGTGCTTCTTATGGGTACGGTTCTGATTTCCTGCCCGTTGTCTCCTCTGAGCGCCGCCTTGTACTGCTGCGACGGATTCTCCGGGTCGTACTGAGGTACTGGGAGCGACGGACTGTAGACCATCGGGTCAAAATTCGGGTCGAGGAAGATCACGTCGTCGAACCAGGGCTGACCGCCGACGACCGGCCGCGGCACGAGCATCTCCATCGTGGAGCCGCTCAGGAAACCGCCTCCGGCCCCGCCGAGTATCCCCATTACTATCGCCACGACTGAGTAGACAGCCGGATTCTGTGCCCGAAGATCCCGCAGGAACTGAGGCATAGCGCTGCCGTTTATCATACGGGTGAGTAACAGCCTACGGTCTCTGGCCAGTATCTCGCTGACTTCGAGGGGACGGCTGGCCGCCCATTTCAGATTGTCCTCAACGACATCCAGCGGAAGATATCTCGGATGAAACGCCGAAGCCGGCATCTGCTCCGGAGCCCCGATCAGATCCGTCAGCGCATCCTGCCGCAGATATTCGCCCCGCAGCCTGCCGTACCACTCCTGCCGCAGCTCGGTCAGGAGGCTCAGTCGGGTGCGCAGTATATCCTCGCTTTTCCCGATTTCTTCGCCTACCTTGATCGCCTTGTTTTCCGCGCTACCCTCCCCACTGTTCCTCTTGTTTCCCACTGCTGCGGTCTCTGACACTGCTTCCACGGCCTCGCCTGGCTCACCTGTCGCTCCAACCTCCGATGCATGCACCACCGACAGCCCGGCCGGCAACAAGCCCGCCGATGCCAGCACCGAATCCCTGCCGGCCTCATCCAGCATCCCGACCTCCACGACCCGGTCCATCAGTGCCCGGATATCCGCCTCGTATTCCGCTACCAGCGACGCTACCGTATCCCGTTCCGGCATCCGGACACCTTTCGCAACTGCATCCGACACCTCCGACCGAAAAGAGCCCGAAACCGTATCGCGTGCCTGAATCCGTACGCTGCTCACGGCTGCCTCATATCCCTGCATCCGGGCCTCCTCTGCAACCGACTCCTGCTCCTGTCCTTGCGCCAGAAAACAGCCCGCGCAGCATGCCGCCAGCATGGTCACAGCCATATATTTTACTGATTTTCCCATAGTCCCCTCCACAACCGCAAATATTGAGCCACATCGTCCGTTCAGCCATCCATTCACCATCTAGCCAGCCATCCCCCGCCACCAATTCCAATTCACCGTACTCATCCCACCTTCCTACTCCTGAGCCCATCCAGCCACCGCACGCCGCTGTCCTCCGGCCACACTCGTCCCACCTTCCGAAGGTGTGCAGTTTTTTACAGGAAGTGCCCGCACGCCCCTTTTTCGTAATCGTTTGGCACACAATATTCTGCCGAGGGCAAAGGTGCTCTGGTCCATTCCGAAACCACTATGCCTCCACCGGCCTACATAGCAACATGCTGATTATCAAGATATCGCACTTTAGACCCGTGCGAACGATTCTTTTTCGTCCACATTCATTCTCATTCACGCCCGTGATTGCGACCACCAGCACCGGCACAAAAGAAAAGCGCCCGCAGCCACACGGCCACAGGCGCCTCTAAGTCAGTAGCGAGACCCAGGATTGAACTGGGGACCTCATGATTATGAATCATGCGCTCTAACCAGCTGAGCTATCTCGCCATCATTTTGTTGAGCTACCAGGAGTCGAACCTAGATTTACAGAGCCAGAATCTGTCGTGCTGCCATTACACCATAGCTCAATTGGAATCGGAGCGCAAAGGTAGACAATTTTTACAAAATTCAAAAAATTTTTGAATTTATTCGCGGATTACCTGGACCTCGTTGTGCAGTCCGAGCTTGATGATGGATGAGGCCTTGCCCGTGGAACCCTGGTCGAAGGAGGGGTCAATGCACAGATTGACAGATGCCTTGACTGAGTCGGGGATGTCGATGTAGCGGCGGGGGGCCGGGGTGCCTGAGACATTGGCCGAAGTGGAGACGATGGGCTTGCCGAAGCGGCGGACAAGCTCCACGCAGAAATCGTTCTTGGGGATTCGGATGGCGATGCTGCCGTCCTCGGCGGTGACGTTGGGGGCGAGGTTGATGCCCTCGGGGTAGATGATGGTCAGGGGCTTTTCACTCAGAGACTCGACAGTGACGGCCATCTCGGGAATCTCCCGGACATAGCAGGCCACCATGTCCATGTCGCTGGCCAGGATGATGAGGCTCTTGGAGTCCGCCCTCTGCTTGATCTCAAAGACCCGCTCGACCGCCTTCTCATCCGTGGCGTCGCAGCCTATGCCCCAGATAGTGTCAGTAGGATAGAGAAGGATGCCTCCTGCCCTGAGCACCTTTACGGCTTCTTCGATCTGTTCTTTTCTCTCTTTCATAACTCTTATATTTACATGTGTACTTTCACTATTACCGGATAGTGGTCCGAGTTCCCGACCCGTGGCGTTCTGTGCTCCAGCACCTCGAAATCCTCCGGAACGAAGACGTAGTCTATCCTGAGCAGCGGCCACAGCACCCTGTAGGTCGCTCCGAAACCCTTGCCGGCCTCGCAGAACGTATCTTTGCGGCCCTGTCTCAGGCTCCGGAAGCAGTAGGACATCGGCGTATCATTGACATCCCCGCAGACCACCGAGGGCAGACCGCTCCCTGAAATATCCTCTAGCAAAGCCCGTACCTGACTGCCCCGGCGGGACGAGGATCTGCGTACTTTTTCGTGTGCCTCGGCCAGTTCCTGCTGCAGCTCGTCATATCCCCCGCCCCGCACGTCCTGTATCAGCGAGGTCAGCGAGATATTGTTTGACTCTAAATGCACGTTGTACAGCCGGAGGACCTTCCCGGCATATTCCACATCGGTGTACAGCACCATGTTGGTCGTACCGCGGAACGGCAGATGTCCGTCCCCGCGCAGCGGCAGGCGGCTGAAGGTCACATTGCCCACATAGTCCCCGTTGCGCAGCCGGAAAAAATGCTCCCGTACGTGGGGATACCCCGGAAACATCCGCCGCAGCCCGGAGGGGTCGCCGGTGCGGAACTCCTGGAGCGAGACCACGTCGGGGGACTCCGAGGCGACGAGGGCCGTCACTCCCCGGATATTGTCCTCCACCTCATCCGAGACTCCCGAGCGGAAGCCTCCTACGTTCCACGTCAGCACCTTGAGCCCGTCCGTGCGGGCCACTACGCTCTCAGGCAGCGCGTTCCTGTCCCCGGCACGGAAGAAGAACCCGACGAAGAACAGAGACGGCAGCAGGGCGATGACCGGTATCCAGGCCGAGGAGGACCACCTCAGCAGGGCTAAGACCAGCAGCAGCACATTGACCGCCAGCATGGGGATGAAATACAGGCCGAAAAATCCCGCAAGAGGGAATATCCCCGGGTCGATCAGCACCGACACGTAACTGAGCAGCAGCAGTATGCAGCATACTGTCGCCACCAGCCGGAAGGACAGGCTCAGGAAAGGACTGCGCCTCTTTCTGGATTCGCGCCGGGTCATCTGAAGCAAGACACGCTAGGAGTACAGCCGGTTCTTTTTCTTCCAGTACAGTATCATGATGATACCGAAGATCATACCTCCGAGATGGGCGAAATGGGCCACATTGCCGCCCCTGCCGGACAGGCCCGATATGAGCTCGATGGCACCGAAGATGATGACCATCCACTTGGCCTTCATGGCGACGGGAGGGAAGACGAACTGCAGCACATTGTTCGGGAACATCATGCCGTATGCCAGCAGCAGACCGTAGATGGCGCCCGAGGCACCGACGGTGGGCACACGGTTGATGGCGGCCTCGACCAGTCCGGGAGTCTCGGCGAAAGCGATCTGCAGATACATCACCAGCTCGTTGATCAGGCCCGCGCCGATACCGCAGACCATGTAGTAGAGGAAGAATTTCTTCCCGCCCCAGTAGTTCTCTATCACGCTGCCGAACATGTACAGCGAGAACATATTGAAGAAGATATGCCAGAAGCCCCCGTGCATGAACATGTAGGTAATCAGCTGGAAGGGCTTGAAGAAGGGCGAGGTGAAATAGAAGAGCGAGAATGTCCCGTACATGAAGTTCTGGGCGAACATCGTGACGACGAAGATTATCGCATTGATGATTATCAGGTTCTTGACTACAAAGGGCAGTCCGGGTCGATAATAGCCGTAATTCATAAATGTCTCTCTATGTCTTGTTCTGTCAATATAAACATGCACCTGCGTCCGGCCGGTGAAATCTCGGGCTCGGCACAGGCAAACAAGGTATCTACCAAAAGTCGTGCCTCGTCTCCGCCTATCCTCGTGTCAGTCCCCGACACAGCCGAACGTGCCAGCTTTCTGGCCATCTCCTCCCTCGCATCTGCTTTCCCAAGGCCCTCCGGACCGGCATCCATCAGCGCTGCCACTATGTCATCCACCGCCTTCCGCACCGCCTCCTCGTCCGTGCCGAACCCTTCGGGCAGCCCCTTTACGGAAATGGTGAAATCCCCAGCAGGCTCAATGTCAAATCCTATCTGCCGCAGCCTCCCCGGGTCTTCCATCAGCAGATGATACCGTTCGGGAGGAAGGGTGATATCGCAGGGGAACAGCACCTGATGGGAAATGGGCGAGCCGTCGTCCAGCTGCCTCAGGTATCTCTCGTAAAATATCCGCTCCTTAGCCCTGCGCACGTCCACTATCAGCAGGCCGGAGCGCATGGGGGTAGCGATGTAGCGGCTGGAGATCTGAAGGACCCCCGCCCCGCTTCCCGCCGCTCCGCTGTCCTCGAAGATATGGCCGTAGCCGGCGACATCCGGTTCAGCGGGGGACAATGTCTCAGTGGCAAAAGCCGTGGAGCGATGCCTATGAAAATCAACCGTTTCAGGCAAAATCGCCCCATAGTCCACCTTCTTCCCGGATACGGAGCGTCCTCCCCCGAAACTTCCGCCGCCCCCCTTGGAATAATGGAACTGCGAGGGAGCCGGAATGTCAGGCAATGTGTCGTGGTCGAAATCTATCGTAGGGATAAATGACCCCCGTCCCAGAGCCTCCCGCACCACGGCGGTAAGGAGTTCGAAGATCTCTGTCTCATTCTCAAACTTGACCTCCGTCTTCGAGGGATGTATGTTCACATCCACATTCTCCGGAGGAGTGGAGAAGAAGAGGTAGTAGGAGGGATAGGTCCCCTCGGGGATGAGCTTGTCGTAGGCCTTCATCACTGCCTTGTGAAAATAGGGCGAGCGGAAATAGCGGCCGTTGACGAAGAAATACTGGTTACCGGCACTGCGGCGGGCATCCTGAGGATTGCCTACGAAGCCGGATATCTCTATGATGCGGGTCGAGGTGGACACGTCGATGAGTTCCTTGCCCATGTCCTTGCCCTCGATCTCGAGGATGCGCTGCTTGAGGGTATTGGCCCGCCTGAGGTTGTAGATGTCCTTGCCGTTGTGGGACAGGCGGACGCCCACGTCCGGACGGCAGAGGGCCACGTGGGAGAACTCGGCTATGATCTGACGCAGTTCCGTATTGTCCGACTTGAGGAACTTGCGCCTGGCCGGGAGGCTGTAGAAGATGTTGCGGACGGCGATATTGGTCCCCTCGGGCATGGCCGCCTCCTCCTGGGAGACAAGGCCGGAGGGAGTGAAGACAGTCTCAGTGCCGGTTTCGGAGCCTTTCCTGCGGGTACGGAGCGTAACCTCGGCCACCGCCGCGATGGAGGGCAGGGCCTCCCCGCGGAAACCGTAGGTAAGAATCGAGTCCAGATCGGAGGCCTGCGCTATCTTGGAGGTAGCGTGTCTCTCAAAGCATAGCCGCGCCTCTTCCGGAGTCATGCCGCAGCCGTCGTCGATCACCTGAATCAGGGTCTTGCCCGCATCCTCGATGATGACGCTGACCGAGCCGGCCCCGGCGTCTATGGCATTTTCTACAAGTTCCTTGACAACAGAAGAAGGGCGCTGGACCACTTCCCCGGCGGCTATGAGGTTGGATATGTTGGGAGGCAGAATCCTGAGCATCGTATCCTGTTATCGTATGCCCTCCAGGACTATCGTCGCGTATTTGGCGAAAAAGTACAGAAGCGCCAGGAAGGTGGCGACCGACACCAGTCCTATGATACGGGTGAGATTCTTGCTGAGCGAGCCGCGTCTGTTGTTGCGGGCCTGCTCCTGGAACTTGCCGCTGATATACATGCCCGGCTTATAGGACTCATCCTTCCACTCCCTTCCCTCGCGCAGAGCCTTCTCGCGGAGCGCCTCGTTCTTGACCATCTCGCGGCGTTCCTTCCGCTCGTCCCAGTAGCGGGGCTCGTAGTGAAACACGCGGTGATTGGGGACTTTGAAAAAACTTATACCCATCGTTTGTCTTCTTTAATGTTGCAACTTACAAAAATAAATAAAATTTACCTCACTTGCAACAGCCACTTCCGGCCCAACCACCTGCGCAGCGGCTCGTCATACACCTTCAGGACGATGTACGCCATGACTATGCTGCCTATGAACACCGTCACCGCCCACGGCCACGCCTCGGAGAAAGGCACGCCGGTAAAGGTCCAGGAATAGAACAGGTACATAAAGGGATAGTGGATCATGTAGACCGGATAGGATATGTCGCCTAAGAACTTGCAGATGCGTCCTGAGACAGGACTGGCAAGGCGCCCCGACGCTCCTATGTAGACCAGCAGAGGGAAGATACAGGTGACGCAGACCGCCTCGTACAGGCCGTTGAGCCACATACGGTCCTCTCCTCCGATACGGGGAGCCGAGAGCAGGAGGATGACAGCCGCCGAGCAGATCCAGAACGCCCCGCGCACCTTCCACGGCCGGAAGCCGCGGGACATCAGCAGCCCGACCCCGAACGAGAACATCAGCCGCAGGAAGCCGCCAGGAAGGTTCAGGTCCGTCAACGACCAGCCCACCCCGAGATGGCCGAAGCCGGAGAGGCCGCCTACCGCATAACCCGCCAGACCCAGGCCGGAGACCGCAACAACCACGGCTAACCAGCGGGTGGACAGCCTGCGCAGGACCAGTGCATAGAGGATGTTGCCGATATATTCGAAGAACAGGGACCAGGAAGGACCGTTGAGCGGATACATCTCGTTGTTGCCCCGCACCTCGTAAGGCGCCCCGGGATAAGCCGGAATCAGGAACATGCCCAGCAGCATGGCCAGCATCACCGCTCCGAATGGCACATGCGCCCCGTCCCACTGCACCGAGCCCTGAATCAGGAAGGTCACCGCTCCCAGCACCGAGCCGAGCACCACCATCGGATGCAGGCGGATCAGGCGGCGCTTGAGGAAATCCCTTATCCTCATGCCCCTGCGGACTCCGGAAGCGTTCCCAGGCCGTTTCCTCCACCGGTCATCGTAAGCGTATCCGACCACGAAGCCAGAGAGGATGAAGAAGAAGTCCACGGCCAGATACCCGTGATTGAACTTCTGGTCCAGCGGACTGGTCGCGAAGCCCTCGAACACGTGATACCATATCACCACCAGGGCGGCCACTCCGCGAAGCCCGTCCAGAATGGCGTAGTGCGGCTTGGAATCCGCGAAGGCCGATGCGGCCACAGGTCTGTCTACGGTATTTTTCATGTCAAGTCAGATTTCAAATACAGCATAGTGCAATATACACCGCAGACACACAGAGAGTTGCCGCAGTCTCGGTGCGCAGGCGCGAGGGTCCGAGGGACAGGGGCTCGAAACCGGCTTCTAAGGCCTCCGCGATCTCCTCCGAAGAAAAATCCCCCTCAGGCCCTATCAGGAACAATGCCCCGGGCAGTGCCTCTCCGGCAGCCTCCTCCCCTCCTGCCTTCACGACGCCGACCGCCTCCTTCAGCGGCACACGGGTATTCAGCCCCGCAGCTATATCGTTGTCGCAGTATGCGATGAACTTCTTCCCGGAGAACCCTGCCGAGCGCACCTCCTCCATCAGGGCCCGGAACGGAGTCAGACCGTCGAGCTGCGGCACCGCCCCCTTGAGGGACTGCTTGGCGGCCGCGACGATGACCCGTTGCCCGCGTTCCTGATTGTACACCTTCCGCTCGGAATGGGCGCAGAGCAGGGGTGTGATCCGGTCCACTCCCATCTCCGTAGCCTTCTCGGTAAACCACTCGAAGCGGTCGATATTCTTCGTCGGAGCCACGGCCATCCACAGCCGGTAGGGATGCGTCCCGAAGCCGCCCTCGACCGAGAGCACCCGGGCCACGGCCGCACGGCTGTCCGCCTCCTCGAGACAGCATCGGTAGAGATTGCCGTCCCCTCCGCTTACATAGACCTCATCCCCCACCCTGTGCCTGAGCACCTTGACGCAGTGAGCGGACTCCTCGGGAGAGAGACGGATCCTCCCGTCGCGGATATCGTTTGAATAAAAAACTTCCATATCGGCAAATATACTCTTTTTTGCGTATCCTGCCAGCCCTAAAATCACCATGACCTCAATCAGGTCTCCATTGCCGTGCCGGACTATTTACTTTTTTTTCTATCTTGCGTCCTGCTAAAAGTTACAAAGAATGATACAAAATTCTGCCATACAGTCATTTCCCCGCAACCGACGGATTTCGGTCATGGGCATCGTCAACCTTACCGACAACTCCTATTTCGCCGAAAGCCGCTGCCTCTCCCCCTCAGGCGACACCGACATACACCGTGCACTGGACAGGGCCGGGCGGATGCTCAAGGAAGGCGCTGACATCATAGACGTAGGGGCCTGCTCTACGAGACCGGGCTCGGAAGGAGTCGGAGCGGAAGAAGAATGGCGCCGGCTCGGACCGTTCCTGAAGGAACTGCGCCGCAATTATGGAGACGGGTTCAGGATATCGGTGGATACCTACTGGGCATCAGTCGCGGAACGGTGCTTCGATGCTGTCGGAGACTATCTGGTCAATGACATATCGGCCGGAGAGGACGATCCCCTGATGCTGCCTTTGGTCGGAAGGCTGGGACTGGAATATGTGGCGATGCACAAAAGAGGTACACCCAAGACGATGCAGTCGCTCTGCGAGTACGGCGATGTGGTGGAGGAAGTGCTGGAATATTTCAAGGTTTTCGGACAGAAAGCCGAAGAGCACGGTATCCGCAAATGGATTCTCGACCCGGGTTTCGGATTCGCAAAGACCGTAGAGCAGAACTACACGCTGCTCAGACATCTGGACCGATTTTCCGCACCGGGCCGTCCGGTTCTGGTCGGTGTCTCCCGCAAAAGCATGATATACAGACTGCTGGACATCACTCCTGAAGAGTCCCTCCCGCAGACCCAGGTCCTGCATCTGGCAGCCCTCGAGCGCGGTGCCTCCATCCTCCGCGTCCACGATGTGGCCGAAGCGGTCCGTACCGTCCGGGTCTGGCAGGCCCTCTATCAGGACAACTAAGGACCCTCTCTTCCATAAACTGCCATACGACCGTCATCGCAAGAAATGGCCCTATTCTGTACTTCCCGTATATTGTTCAATTAAGGAAGTGCATGACGATCAGAGAGCTGCCGCATAATGAATATCTCTTCACCCCCTACTCCTTCGGAAGGAGTAAAGAAATGCGGGGAAACACGACTCCTTCGGAAGGAGTAAAGAAATGCGGGGAAACACGACTCCTTCGGAAGGAGTGCAGGTATAAGACAATCGTCACAACATCACGCGCGATATTGCAGGGCGGCAGAAATTCAGCGAAGAAACGAATATGGGTTTACGAGCCGGAAAAGAAAAACATTTACGACCATCTGATATTAGCTGAGCGCAATTTAATTTGATTCTGGTCATTAAAAGACTCGGGCATGGTGTTGGACGTGTGGACGAGTATGGTTCGAATGGGACTGAATACCGCACCTCTGAGACATTGATAAAAGCCACTGACCAACGATGCGCCGTTCAAAACAGAAAAGCCGTGCAGGGTACAACAAAAACCAAGTCGGTGTTTCCATGTCGATACCTGCACGGCTTCATTCCATTCAAACAAAAGTAATATCACATTTATAAAGTCAAAGATTTATGGACAAGGAAATTTACAGGGTCATGTACCCGACAGGGATTGCATCATTCTCTTTTCGATTTTCCGACCGTGCTCTGCAATGGCTGTGCGGAACAACGACCGATGACAACGGCAGGGAAATAGGCAACTTCGCATTGTTTGGTGACCTGTTGGCAAGGATGACATTGACGGACGGCGTTGCCAGTGGCTTCCACAGACCGCTTATGCTTTCCGCAGGTCAAGCACAGTATTCCGAAGAACTGCTTTCTTCGCAGTGGGACATGGGGCTTATCGACACCCGCCGTTCGAGGGTTGCATCCGTGATGACCTTTCCGTGCCTGCTTGGGTGGGAAACAACGGAAAATGGCAGCAAGTCCTCCGTATGGTTGCACGAGGAATCCAAGAGCGGCATACCGCACCTCCATGCCATTGTCTGCCGTGTGGACGAGGACGGGAACATCAACAACGACCACGCCATCCACCTCCGGGCGCAACGGGCAGCTGAAAAGGTTGCAAGGCAAAGGGGCTGGACTACCGCCATGCACATACACGAAACCAACATTACACAGGTCAGTGCCGACTGCATGGAAGCCCTGCGTGAGCTTGACAAGTGGTCATGGGACGGTTACAAGGAACGGCTTGCCGCCAAAGGTTACGAACTGCATCTGCGCAAGGACAAAAAAGACATGATACGTGGCTATGTGCTTTGCAAGGGCAACACAAGGTTCAAGGCATCGGAACTCGGAAAGGGGCGCAACCTGACCGCATCACGCATCAGGCAGACATGGGAGAAGTTGCATCCCGAACAGGACAAACAGAAAACCAAACAAGCAAGCCCGACACCCAAACCGACCGCCACACCGACCCCGAAACCTACCGTACCCAATACCGCAAAACAGAAGTCACAGCCCGTTATACGGCAGAGCAATCCGGTTTACGAGGACTACACAGAGTATAAATCAAACCGCCTGCCCACGGAGTTTGAGCATGACGGCAAGACCTACAAACGCTATCTGCCCGGCAAGGTGCTTGACTTCTTCAATGACGAGTTCGACTACCAGGAACTGACCAACTGGCAGGACTTGCAGAACTTGGCGATGGCTTACTTCACTCTTATAGCGTCACCCTACGAGGTGACATCCGGCGGCGGTGGAGGCGGCTCGCAGTCCGACCTCAAATGGGGGCGCGACCCGGAGGAAGACGAGATTGAATCTGCCCGCCGTTGTGCGCGTGAGGCTTCGCACAGGCTCGGCATACAGAAGAAATCAGGAATGAAACGCAAATGACAAACCCAATAAACAACAGAGGATATGAAACAGCCCGATACTGCCGCCTTGCGTGAGCGGCTTGCCAATTATACGCCTGAAGAGGAAACAGACCGCCGGATAGCAGAACTGCGCGACTTGCTGAAAGAAATCAGTGCCGTCAAGGACAGCATGGCGGACATCATTACAGGCTTTACCCATGCCGTGGCGGATTTGCAGAAGAAGGACATCGGCACACGGGTGCATCCCGACACCCTGAAAGCCCTGAATGAGATTTGCACAAATTTTGTCGTGGAGGTCGGCAAACAACTGATGGCTCACCGTGACAGGCAGCTTGAACTGCAAATATTCATAGCTTATTGTAAAACTTGCATCTATCCTTGCACCCAAATGGGGTCGTACTGCCGATGAACGACAATTAAGATAACTTGATTCAATTTTTACCAGTAGAGATATTCCGGTTTGTTTCTCCATATACCTTTGAAAAAAAAACGAAAGGTTGTGGTCGTAGCTGTCGGTTTGGCTTCTTCTTTCTTTCCGAAAAGTCCCAGAAAACCGGTACGTTTC
>DVHI01000038.1 GCA_018712275.1 Candidatus Coprenecus avistercoris
TGGCCCACTGGGTGGTGCTGCCCTTCAGGACGACGGAAGCTCCGACTATCACCTCGCCTGTCGCAGCGTCAGTAACAGTTCCGCTGACTGTGATGTCCTGCGCGTACGCCGCGGCAGTTACCACGAGTAACAGACCTGTCAGAAATAGTCTGATCTTTTTCATGTAGATAATTTTTTAAAGTTAATAAAAAGTTAATTGTTGTTGATGTTTTTGGGTTTTCAAATAAACAATAAAAAAGCACCGGCGGGCCTGCACATCGATGCAGATCCGCTTACATTAAGGGGAATATTTTGTGTCAGCTTAGTCGGGAAGCAATTGATAAATGTCAAAAATCTCAAAACAATGTCGGTTTACCAGGTTAGTTATTTCGTCTGTAGCAGGTCGGTTAATAGTACAATTTTTGTATTTATCAGGTTAACTCTCTTACTTCAAATCGCAAAGTTGCGTCTTTTTTTCGAGA
Source organism: Candidatus Coprenecus avistercoris (assembly GCA_018712275.1). GTDB lineage: Bacteria > Bacteroidota > Bacteroidia > Bacteroidales > UBA932 > Coprenecus > Coprenecus avistercoris. The sequence continues at coordinate 462 of DVHI01000038.1, forward strand.
AAAACAACTCATTTATGTAAAACCAGCTGATTTCCTCTTTCCCTTGCGGGGCATTGCCCCACCCCACTTTCCTTTCAATTGTTAATTCAAAAGACAATATTACGGAATTTTTTTCAAAATTTCAACATTTTATACTTAAAATTTTAAAAAATCATGCCCCAATTCAACAAAACTATCTTAGGCTTCAGCATCAAGTTCAGCGTCACCCGCGATAAGAAAAAAGCCCGGGACGAAGTGTTCCTTACCTATCTGAAAAGAATGATCTCGGGGATGGAGAGGAACACCTTTCTATATAAAGGAAGAAAGTACGCCATGAACAGTATCGCCAATTACAGGAAGATTCTGAATATCTGGCCGGCCTTCGAGGCTTCCACCGGAAAGAAGAGTCTCCGTTTCTCTGACATCACGATGGAGATGTACTCCCGCTTCCTGGAGTTCTGCAACACCAGCGGTTACATGGACAGCACCAAATATCAGTACGTCTCCCTGATAAAGTCCATCATGAACTGCGCACTGGAGGAGGGCTGCTCCGCCAACTCCGTACAGAACTGTAAGGGATTCGTCACGCACAGGCAGGTCCCGGTATATAAAAGGGTGTACCTTACTCGTGACGAGATATCCCGCCTGGCCGGACTGAGGCTGCAGGACAATACGGCCATGGAGAAAGTCCGTGACGTATTCCTGGTCGGATGTTATACCGGGCAGCGTTTCTCCGACTACTCCAGGATATCGACGGACGACATTGAGACCATATCCATAGAAGGTATAGAATTCAAGGCCCTGAGAAAAGTACAGCGGAAGACCGGGAAAACCGTGATGATCCCCATACTGGAGGACGGACTGCTGGATATCATCTCGCACTGGGGAGGCAGACTGCCGGATGTTTCCATCTCCAACTTCAACCTCCGCATCAAGGAACTCTGCCGCATGGCCGGAATACAGGGCGAAGTGGTGATACCCTGCGAGAGAGGCGGCTGCCGCAGCAGCACCAGGAAACAGAAATACGAGCTGGTATCCTCCCATACAGCCCGCCGCAGTTACATAACCAACCTCTACATGGACGGACGACTCAGCACCGAGCAGATCCGCAGCATCAGCGGCCACAGCTCCGAGGAGTCCTTTAAGCGCTATCTCTGTCAGAATCTGGAGGAAGAAGCGAAGGAGATAATCAGACGCTACTATACCCAGAGGACATAAGCGCTGCGGAAGAGCTTGACTGAAAAACAAAAATATCCCCGCCCGGACTGTGTTCCTGGCGGGGATATTCTTTAAGAGAAAGTACGTTACAGCACGCTGAAAACGACGTTCAGACCGGCTGTGACGATGGATACCATACTCATCAGCTTGATAAGGATGTTGAGCGAAGGACCGGAGGTATCCTTGAAGGGGTCGCCTACGGTGTCGCCTACGACGGTGGCCTTGTGGGCGTCGGAGCCCTTGCCGCCGAGGTTGCCTTCCTCCACGTACTTCTTGGCGTTGTCCCAGGCACCGCCGGAGTTGGCCATGAAGATAGCCAGCACGAAGCCGGAGCCGAGGGAGCCTACGAGCAGACCGACAGTACCGGCCACTCCGAAGAACAGACCGACGAGCAGGGGTACGATGATGGCCAGCAGCGAGGGCAGCAGCATCTCCTGCTGGGCGCCCTTGGTGGAGATGGCCACGCAGCGGGCATAGTCAGGTGTGGCCTGACCGGTGAGGATGCCCTTGATCTCGCGGAACTGACGGCGCACCTCCTCTACCATCTTCTGGGCGGCGCGTCCCACTGCGTTCATCGTCAGACCGCAGAAGAGGAAGGACATCATGGCGCCGATGAAGACTCCAGCCAGGACGGTGGGATTCATCAGGTTGATATGATAGTACTCCATGAAATCGGGTATGGTGGCCTGAGCTACTTCGACAGTCCGGCCGCCACCGAGTTCGAGTACGGTCTCCCCTATCCTCTGCAGACCGATCTTGATCTCCTCGAGATAGGAGGCCAGCAGTGCAAGGGCGGTCAGGGCGGCGGAGCCGATGGCGAAGCCCTTGCCGGTAGCGGCTGTGGTGTTGCCGAGAGCGTCGAGGATGTCGGTGCGCTGGCGTACTTCGGGCTCGAGTTCGCTCATCTGGGCATTGCCGCCGGCGTTGTCCGCGATGGGACCGTAGGCGTCAGTAGCCAGGGTGATGCCGAGAGTGGAGAGCATGCCGACAGCTGCGATACCGATACCGTAAAGACCGAGGCTGAGGTTCTGGGCCGAAAGCATATTCGTTACATCGAAGCCGATGGCGCAGAGATAGGCCAGGATGATGGCCACCACGATGGTGATGACGGGTATGGCTGTCGAGATCATACCGAGACCCACACCGGAGATGATGACAGTGGCCGGACCGGTGTTGGAACTTTCAGCGAGCTTGCGGGTCGGCTTGTAGGAGTGCGAGGTGAAGTACTCGGTGGACTGGCCGATGATGATACCGGCTACCAGGCCCACGATGACGGAGCAGGATACCCATGCCCAGTTGGGAATGCCGAGCACGTAGAGTATACCGAATGTAGCCACGGCGATGAGAGCCGAAGAGACATTGGTACCCACGCTCAGGGAGCGGAGCAGCTGTTTCATGCCGGCGCCCTCCTTGGTCTTCACGAGATAGATTCCGATGACGGACAGGATGATACCTACCGCAGCGATGAGCATGGGAGCAAATACCGCCCTGAGCTGCATCGAGGTATCCGCGTAGGAATAGAACGCCGATGCACCGAGCGCGGCGGTGGCCAGGATAGAGCCGCAGTAGGACTCATACAGGTCGGCGCCCATACCTGCTACGTCACCTACGTTGTCACCCACGTTGTCCGCGATGGTGGCGGGATTGCGGGGGTCGTCCTCGGGGATACCGGCCTCAACCTTACCCACCAGGTCAGCGCCCACGTCAGCTGCCTTGGTATAGATACCGCCGCCCACACGCGCGAAGAGAGCTTGTGTGGAGGCACCCATTCCGAAGGTCAGCATGGTCGTGGTGATGACCACCAGCTTCTGAGGGCCGTCCGCATTGACAAATGTATCCAGAATGATGTACCACAGAGAGATATCCAGCAGACCGAGACCCACTACGGTAAGTCCCATGACGGCGCCCGAGCGGAAGGCCAGCTTAAGGCCGGAGTTCAGCGAGCGGCGGGCAGCATTGGCGGTCCTGCCGGAAGCGTATGTCGCAGTCTTCATGCCGATGAATCCAGCCAGGCCGGAGAAGAATCCGCCGGTCAGGAATGCGAAGGGCACCCAGTGATTCTGCACGTCGAAGCCGTAGGCCAGGACGGCGAAGAATACCGCCAGGATGATGAACACGATGGTCACCACCTTGTACTGCTGTTTGAGATAGGCCATGGCGCCCTTGCGGACATGGGCGGCTATCTCCTTCATGGTAGGAGTTCCTTCATCCTCCTTGAGCATCCTCTTATAAAAATAGAAGGCAAATCCCAGAGCAATCAGGGATGAGAGGGGCACAAGCCAGAATAATAAATCTACAGACATTGTTTGGTTGAGTTTTAAGTGGAAATTAAATGGTTACATGATAAAAGTTTCCAGGATTCACGGCGGGATCAATGGACAGGACCGTACTCTTCAGGACCGTCGTGTCCCCGGTGGAGTAAAATACGGCCGTACCTCCGCCCTCTGCAGGGGAATGCAGCACCCGGGCGGTCTGCCGGGCTACGGCCGGGGCAGGATTGATAATCCGCACTCCGGGCCCGGCGGCACGCTCCACCTCTTCCTGCAGGAAGGGGAAATGGGTGCAGCCCAGAACAATAACATCCGCTCCCTCCGCCGTCATCTCGCCCACATACCGCCGTATAAGCTCCGAGGGGACCTCTCCCCTCTCCACGGCCTCCACCAGCCCGCGGCCGACTTTCTCCACGATATGGATACCAGAGGCATATTTCATGACGGTATCCCTGTAGAGACTGCCCTTGAAAGTATTGGCAGTAGCCAGGACTCCGACGACTCCGGTGCGGGAGGTCAGGGCGGCGGGCTTTACCGCAGGCTCCATACCCACGAAAGGCACGGGATAATGTGAGCGGAGATATGAAATAGCGGCGGCCGTAGCCGTATTGCAGGCCACGACCACCGCTTCTGCTCCCTTGCCGATGAGATACTCAGTCACGGCACGGGCACGTCCGGTGATATACTCGGGAGACTTTTCCCCATAAGGACAATGGGCCGAATCGGCGACATACACATAGTCCTGACGAGGCATCAGGGCACGGAGCTCCTTCCACACGGAAAGTCCGCCGATTCCCGAATCATAGACTCCGACCATAACCGGATGATGCTGTTTTTTACTATTTCTTGAGATACTGATCGAGCAGGGCTTCAATCTTATCCTCAGCCACCTTGCGGCCGATGATGTTGCCCTCTGAGTCTACAAAGGTGTTCTGGGGGATGAAGTTGACATTGTACATCTGACCCACCTCGCTCTGCCAGAACTTGAGGTCGGAGACATGTGTCCAGGTGAGCTTGTCATCCTTTATGCCCTTCACCCATGCGTCATGGTCGCGGTCCAGGGAGACGCCTATAATCTCGAATCCCAGCTTGTGGTACTTGTTGTATATCTTCACGAGAGTGGGATTGAAGTTACGGCAGGGACCGCACCAGCTGGCCCAGAAGTCGATCATGGTCACCTTGCCCTTGGGATAGAACTCAGAGAGGGTCACGGGCTTTCCGTCAGGGGTGTTGAGAGTGAAGTCAGGAGCCTTGTTGCCTACTGCGAGGCCCTGCTCCTTCTGCAGGTACTCTTCCATCTTGGTTACGAACTTATTCTCTGCGAAGGCAGGAAGCGCTCTGTATGCAGCGATGACAGCGGAGAGGGAGTCGGGAGTCATGTAGTAGTAATCCCTGTCCTGCATGATGAAATAGAGGGCGAAATCCGATACGGGAGCCTCAGCCAGAAGAGCCTCTCGGGCTGCGCCGAGCTCTTCCTGGAACTGTCCGTATGTCTTCATGGCGGCCTCGCGGTCTTCCTCCGTAGCGTCAGCACGGCGCATGTCATTCATGATCTTCTCTATTCCGTACTTGGCGCTCAGAGCCTCGGCCTGCTCCTCATAGCGGTTGAGAAGGGTCTGGGTGGGGCCGCCTGTGATTACAGGGTCAGCATAAGTAGTGTCAGTGGCAATGGTGATGTCGGCGTTCTCCAGGAAGAGAGAAAGCATTCCGGGGATACCGTCAATCATGATAAGGTAGGGCTCGGGAGTTGTAACAGAGCCTTTGAATACGAATTTTCCGTTAACTACCTCTGCAGTATCCCTTATGGGGTTCTCCCTGTCACGATTGAAGAGATAGGCGGTTCCGTTGAGCAGTTTGTCGCTGTCACCGGTGACTGTACCCTTGACAGTGTACTTGTCACCGCTGTTGCATGCTGCCGCCATTATAACAGCAGCGCAGATAAAGAGTATTTTTTTCATAATGGTGTAATATTGATTTGATGTTTGTTATTCGTTGTCGTCTTCTCCCTCCAGGAACCACTCCTTGTACATCATGTAGCCCTGGGCATTCTTGTGAGCGGACTGCCTGACCGAATCGGTTCCGTCCTTGACCTTCTTGGCGGGAACTCCGGCATAAACTCCCGGCTCCAGTTTGGAGTTGCTGAGGACTACCGCTCCGGCCGCGATTATCGAGCCGTCGGCCACCTCCACTCCGTCCAGGAGGACGGCGCCCATGCCCACCAGGACGTCATTGCCGACCTTCGCCCCGTGGATGACCGCATTGTGTCCCACCGAGACGTCATCGCCTATCTCCACGACAGACCTTTTATACAGTGTATGGAGCACCGCTCCGTCCTGGATATTCACCCGGTTGCCCAGGCGGATGGGATTCACGTCGCCGCGGAGCACCGCCCCGTACCATATACTGCAGTCGTCTCCTATCTCCACATCTCCGATAATCGCCGCATTCTCAGCGATAAAACATCCCTTCCCGATCTTCGGTGTGATTCCGTTCAAAGGTCGTATAATAGCCATATCATATTCCATTTTTAAAACAACCCACAAATATAAAAAAAATAATAAAAAAAAGACCGCATCCTCACGGACACGGTCCTTTAACTTTAGGGAGCATTGCTATAACAGATGCCTCTCCTGAGGTGCGTCAGAATAGGTGAAGTGCAAGGAATCGAGGTTCACGGCGAAGGAGTTTACTCCTGTAAATGACTGAGCCGTGATACCGAAGATGACGCCGCAATTCGCCTGTTATGACGCGCCGAAACTAGATGATTCCCTGCTCGAGCATAGCCTGAGCCACCTTCATGAAGCCGGCAATGTTCGCACCCTTAACGTAGTCAACATGACCGTCGGGCTGAGTACCGAACTTAACGCAGGCCTCGTGGATGCTCTGCATGATGTAGTGCAGCTTCTCGTCCACTTCCTTGGCAGACCAGCTGATGTGAGTAGCGTTCTGGGTCATCTCGAGACCAGAGGTAGCTACACCGCCGGCGTTGACAGCCTTACCGGGAGCGAAGAGGATGCCCTTGCTCTGGAACTCGTGGATAGCCTCAGGGGTGCAGCCCATGTTGGAAACCTCGCAGCAGCACCATGTACCGTTGGCGATCAGCTCCTTGGCATCGTCACCGTTAAGCTCGTTCTGGAATGCGCAAGGCAGAGCGATGTCGCACTTAACGCTCCATGCTTTCTTGCCGGCTGTAAATTTAGCGGCACCAGGGAACTTATCAGCCATATCCTGAACCTTGTTCCTGTTGGAAGCACGCATTACGAGCATGTAGTCAATCATCTCATCGGTGATACCGCCGGGAATCTCGCAGACTCCGTCAGGACCGGAGATAGCGATAACCTTTGCGCCGAGCTCCTTAGCCTTTGTAGCGGCGCCCCATGCTACGTTACCGAAGCCGGAGAGAGCGACTGTCTTGTCCTTGATGTCCTTGCCGGCATGGTGGAGGAGGTGCTGTGTGAAGTACAGAGCGCCGAATCCTGTAGCCTCGGGACGGAGGATAGAACCACCCCATGTGCCGCCTTTTCCGGTGAGCACGCCAGTGTTGTACTCGCGGGCCAGCTTCTTGTACATTCCGTACAGATAGCCGATCTCACGTCCGCCTACACCTACGTCACCTGCAGGGATATCGGTGTCAGGGCCGATGCATCTCCAGAGCTCATACATGAAGGCCTGGCAGAATCTCATGATCTCAGCGTCAGACTTGCCGACGGGATCGAAGTCAGAACCACCCTTTGCACCGCCCATAGGCAGAGTTGTCAGAGCGTTCTTGAAAGTCTGCTCGAAACCGAGGAACTTCAGCATGGAAGGAGTAACTGCCTTGTGGAAGCGGAGACCTCCCTTGTAGGGGCCGATAGCGGAGTTGAACTGAACCCTGTAGCCGAGGTTGGTCTGAACATCACCCTTGTCGTCAACCCAGGTAACCCTGAATGTGAAGATACGGTCGGGCTCTACGATCCTTTCAACGATCTTAGCCTTCTCGAACTCGGGATGCTGGTTGTAAACCTCTTCGATGGACTCGAGCACTTCGCGGACTGCCTGCAGGTACTCTTTCTCGTTACCATACTTGGCCTCAAGTTTGGCCATGATTTCTGAAACTTTCATATTAAAAGTGTTTTTAGTGTTTATTAAAATGGTTCAATTGTTTTTCATTCATTATTTCACTTCCCATGTCGATCCGCTGTGCAGCAGCTCGTCCATGTTGTGGATGGTCGACTTGGCCCTGACTTCCTCCAGCTGGTCGCGGACGTTGTCGTCGTAGGTCTTGTCAGGCACGTCGCGGATGACTCCGAGAGCCACCGGATACTCGGGCCACTTCATGTCGATGAGCATGCTGTGCATACCCATGTCGGCGGTGTGGGCGTCGTGTACCAGGATATCGTCCTCGGTTACTCCACCCTCGCCTATCGTCACTACCTTGAGTTCCTTGTTGACGAGTACCAGACCCTTGTTGCGGTCCTTTCCGAAGATCATCCTCTCACCATGGCGAAGAACTATCGTGCGGTCGGCCCTGACTTCCTTGTCGGAGATCTCGCGGTGCGAGCCGTCGTTGTAGATGACGCAGTTGACCAGCATCTCGGTCACCGAGCATCCGTCATGTCTTGCTGACGCAACGAATATCTCCTGATTCAGTTTCAGTTCCGAATCTATGCTTCGTGCAAAGAATGTGCCGCGTGCGCCCATTACGAGGGCTCCCGGATTGAAGGGATGCTCCACGGTTCCGTAAGGGGAGGTCTTGGTGATCTTGCCCAGAGGAGATGTCGGGGAATACTGCCCTTTTGTCAGTCCGTAGATACGGTTGTTGAAAAGCACGATGTTGATGTCGATGTTGCGGCGGATAGCGTGGATGAAGTGGTTTCCGCCGATGGCCAGGGCGTCGCCGTCACCGGTAGCCTGCCAGATTGACAGATTGGGATTGGCCACCTTCATGCCGGTCGATATGGCCGTGGCACGGCCGTGTATTCCGTGGAAACCGTAAGTGTTCATATAGTAGGGCAGTCGCGACGAGCAGCCGATACCGGATACGAACACGAAACGCTCCATGGGGTATCCGCGTTCTTCCGCCACCTGGGGAAGAGCCCTCTGAAGAGAGGCGAGTACGGAATGGTCACCGCATCCGGGGCACCACCTTACTTCCTGATTGCTTTTGAAATCCTGTGCTGTATAATTCATGATGTCTGTCCTCCTATAATAATTTGTTGACTGCATCCACGACGTCCTTTACGATGAAAGGCTGTCCCTGCACCTTGTTGAGCTGATAGTAATTGAATTTCTGATGCTTTGCCCTCAGATAGTTGGCGAACTGACCGGAGTTGAGCTCGCAGACGATGATCTTCTTGAACTTCGAGAAGACCTCCTCCGTGTTGAGAGGCAGGGGGTTGATATAGTCGAAGTGAGCCAGGGAAACGCTCTTGCCCTGCTTGTGGAACTCCTTGACTGCCGTGTAGAGGTGGCCGAAAGTACCGCCCCATCCCACGATGAGGACTTCGCCGCTCTCGTCGCCGATGACCTTCAGCGGGGGTATGTCCACTGCGGCATGAGCCACCTTCTTGGCCCTGAGGTCCACCATCATCTGATGGTTCTGGGGATCGGAGGAGATCACTCCGGCAGGACTCTTCTCCAGACCGCCGACGCGGTGCTCCAGACCGGGAGTTCCGGGCACTGCCCATCTGCGGACAAATGTCTCGGGGTCTCTCTCGAAGGGGCTGAACTTGCCGCCGCACTCGGAGGCGTCCTTGATGAAGGGAGGATGTATCTCGGGCAGGTCCTTCATGGAAGGAATGCGCCAGGGTTCGGAGCCGTTGCCCAGGAAGCCCTCGGTAAGGAGGATGACGGGCATCATGTGCTCCATGGCGAACTTACCTGCGTAGAATGCTTTCTCGAAGCAGTCCGAAGGAGAGTGGGCGGCCATCACCATGATGGGGCACTCACCGTTGCGGCCGTAGAGGGCCTGGTTGAGGTCGGTCTGCTCTGTCTTGGTGGGAATACCGGTGGACGGACCGCTGCGCTGCACGTCCACGAGTACGAGGGGCAGCTCGGTGATCATGGCCAGACCGAGGGCCTCGGACTTCAGGGAGAGACCGGGACCGGAGGTGGTGGTCACGGCGAAGTTGCCGGCGTATGCGGCACCGATGGCGGTACAGATGCCGGCGATCTCATCCTCGCACTGGAGGGTCTTGGCCTTGAGCTCCTTGTGGATGGCCAGCTCCTCGAGGATAGCGGTGGCGGGGGTGATGGGATACGAGCCGCAGAAGAGAGGCACACCTGACTTCTCGGATGCTGCGAGCAGTCCCCATGCGGTGGCCTGGTTACCGTTGATGTTGCGGTAGGTACCCTTTTCCTGCTTGGCGGGCTGCACGTAATAAGTGTTGGCTATCGCGTGGATGTTGGAGGCGTAGTTGAAGCCGTCCTTGAGCACTTTCTTGTTGGTCTCGATGAGGGCGGGTTTCTTCTTGAACTTGCGCTCGAGGTACTCGAAGGTGTGGTCCAGCTCCTTGTTGAACATGAAGAAGCACATACCGAGGGTGAACATGTTCTTGCACCTTACGATGGCCTTCAGGTCCAGACCGCTGTCCTTGAGGCTCTCCTTAGTCAGGGTGGTTATGGGGGAGACTATGATATTGCGGTCCCCGATACCGAGTTCCTCGATAGGATTCATGGTCTTGAAACCAGCCTTCTGAATACCTTTCTCATCGAAGGCATCCTCGTCGAGGATGATGGTCGCCGTGGGCTTGGCCCATTTGGCGTTTGCCATCAGTGCTGCCGGGTTCATCGCTACGAGTACATCGCAGAAATCGCCCGGGGTGTTGATTTCAATGGAACCGATGTGTACCTGAAAGCCGGACACACCTGAAACTGTGCCTTGAGGCGCCCGTATCTCCGCCGGATAATCGGGGAAAGTGGAGATCTCGTTACCGAAAAGCGCGGAAGAGTCCGCGAAAAGGGTTCCGGTCAGCTGCATGCCGTCTCCGGAATCGCCGGCAAATCTGATAACGATATCTTCAACATCAATAATCTTGTGTTGCATAAGGGTAGGTTGGTAGGTGTTAATAATTTTAGACAAATGTAAGGAATTTCCCTTAATATTGAGAATTTATTTTGCAAGATTTTATAAAATGTGAAAGGACCTCTCCGCAACCGGCGGAGAAGTCCTTCCATATCTTCAGGGATACCGCTGCCAGCCTACATCTGGGGCTGAGCCTGAGGAAGCTGCTTGTCGGGAGATATTCCCAGCTCAGCCTTCACCTGTGCGGTGATGTCCATGCTGAGTGCAGCGTCAAAATAAGGTATCGCGCCGGACGAGAGGTCGAAGACGTAAATCAGTCCGTTGGCCTTGCCCACCTTCGAGACAGCCTCGTTGGCCTTCTGGGAGATAGGAGCCATGAGCTGCTGCTGCAGGTTGTTCAGGTCCATCTGGGCGTTCTGCTGATACTGCTGGAGACGGGCCTGGAGGTCCTGAATCTCCTGCTGTTTGGTGGCCAGGACGGAGGGAGTCCAGTTGGCGCTCATCTGCTCATAAGTGGAGATCTTGGTGTTGTACTCCTCGATCATGGCGTTGTAGGTGGTCTGGATGTCCTGGTTGAATTTCTCAAGCTGTACGCGTGCGGAGTCCATCTCGTCCATCAGGAATACTACTTCCTGCATGTTGATATGGCCGAATTTCAGTTCCTGGGCCGTGGCGGTGAAAGCGGCCGCGATAACGCTCAGGGCGATTAATGTAATTCTTTTCATGTTATTAATTTAAATAGTCTTTGTCTTAAACGGCTGCAAATGTAGTAAATATTCTGTTACATGGAGCATCAGAACTGCTGACCTATCACGAAATGGAAGTTCGAGCCTCCCCTCTCCTGGTCCAGAACAGGGTCGAAGCCCCATCCCCAGTCCACTCCGAGCAGACCGATCATCGGGAGCATAATCCTCACGCCGATTCCGGCCGAGCGCTTGATCTGGAACGGGTTGAACTCCTGTATATGCTCCCAGCAGTTTCCTCCCTCCAGGAAGGCCAGCACGAATATCGTGGACTGCGGCTGAAGAACTACGGGGTAGCGCAGCTCTATGGTGAACTTGTCGTACACGTGGCCTACGTATATGCCCTCGTCATTGACAGGAGTAAGCGAGTAGTTGGAATAACCGCGGAGAGAGATAATCTCCGAACCGTAGGTATTGTAGCCCGACATACCGTCTCCGCCGACCTGGTAGCCCTCGAACGGGGAGTAGCCCAGATTCTTGTTGTAATAGCCCAGATAACCGAACTGCGCCCTGGTCATCAGCACCAGGTCTCCCACCAGCCGGACGTAGAGGGCTCCCTTGAAGGTCCACTTGTGGTACTCGATCCAGCGGTAGCGGTCCTGGTCCGTCATGTTGATGTAGTCGGTGTTCTTGTCCCTGAATGCCGAGTAAGGAGGGGTCAGCTGGACGGAGAACTGGAAGTCCGAGCCCTCGCGGGGATAGACAGCCTGGTCGGTGGAGTTACGCGCCAGGGTCAGCTTGTAGCTTATGTTGTTGGATTTACCTGTCTCGAAGAGGAAGTTGTACCTCCAGTTGTGCAGGTTGTAGGTCTGCCAGCTGAGCTCGTGGTACAGGACGAAATAGTTGTCGGGCCACTTCAGACGGCTTCCGAGGGCAGCGGCTATTCCGTACACCTCATAGTACTCGTCGGTGTTCTGTATCTGGTACCAGTAATAGGAGTTGGTCTGACGGGTGTAGTATCCGGTCAGGTTGAACGACGTGGGCTTCTTGCCGAAGAGCCAGGGCTCAATGAAGTTGACGGAACCGGCGGTATAGTACGTACCGTTGGTCTGGAACCTCAGGGACAGGGTCTGGGCATCACCCAGGGGCACTGGTCTCCAAGCGCCTTTCTTGAAGAGCCGTCTGATGGAGAAGTTGTTGAAGCTGACTCCCACCGTTCCTACGAACGAGTAACCGCCCCATCCACCGGACAGCTCGAACTGCGAGTTGGGTTTCTCGGCCACGTTGTAGGAGATGTCCACCGTGTTGTTTATCTGGTTGGGGATGACAGAGTAGCCGCGGGTATGGTCCAGAGCCTGCTCGGGGTCGAAGTTGCCCATGGAGGCTATCTCCCTGAGAGAGCGCTCCAGCATCGACTGGCTGTAGAGGTATCCCGGCTTGGTGAATATCTGGCGGCGGACCACCTTCTCGTTGGTGATGGTGTTTCCGCTGACGATTATCTTGTTGAAGGTGGCAGGCTTGCCCTCGACCATCCGGAGCTCGATATCCACGGAATCCCCCACGATGTTGGTCTCCACCGGCACGATATTGAAGAAGATGTATCCCTGGTCGGCGTAGAGAGTATGGATGTCCATGAATTCCTTCTTGGGATCACCGAAGAGCCTCTTCTCCAGGTTGACCACATCGTAGACGTCACCTTTCTTGATCATCAGGACATTGTTCAGCTGGTCGGCCGTGTAGAGGGAGTTTCCGGTCCAGGTGATGTTGCGGAAATAGTAGCGCTGGCCCTCGTCGATGACGAAGTCTATGCCCAGCCTGTCCTCCTCTATATAATATATGGAGTCCTTGACGATCCTGGCGTCCCGGTAACCGGCCTCGTTGAAGGCGCTGATGAGAGACTGCTTGTCGTTCTCGTACTCTTTTTCATTGAATTTCTTGGACTTGAAGAGATTCCTGATACGCATGTCACGGGTCTTGGCCATCGAACCCACCAGTTTGCCCTCAGGCACATGGTCGTTACCCGAAAACGTAATGGTCTTGATCTTGACCTTGGACTTGCGGTCTACCTTGAAAGTGACCCTTACCGCGTTCTTGACTACGGAGTCGTTGACCTGAATCACATCCACATCCGCGTTGATGAAGCCTTTCTCCTTATAATAATTCTTTATAATTCCTACGGATGAGCGGATTACATAGTCCGACAGGGGCACACCACGGCGCAGACTAAGGCGGTCCTGCAGCTCGGACTGCTCGGAATTCTTAACCCCCTGAAAGTTCCATCTGGACACCCTGGGCCTCTCCTGCAGGTGCAGGGCCAGAAAGACGGTATCCCCTCCGGAGGAGAGGGAATCTATATTGAGGGACACGTCGGAAAAATGCCGCTGCCCCCATATCCTGTCAACAATGGATGTGGCCTGGTCTCCGGGAATGGTAATCTCCATTCCCTCCCTCAGGCCGGTCAGAGCTATGATCTGCTGCTCTCCTAGATACTTCACGCCCTCTACCTTGATACCTCCCACTATGTACTTGCGGGGATGCTGATAATCCACCACCAGACCGGACCTGTCCTGCTGTGCATAAACGGCACAGACTGTAAACAGCAGCACGAGAGAGAGTAGTAGCCTTTTCACCTTGATCTTCATTTGGAATCGTTCGTTTCTTGGGTTATCTGGTCACCGGTCTTCCCGAAGCGTCTCTGGCGGGAGGCATAATCTTCAAGAGCCTTACGGAACTCGGCTTTGCGAAAATCGGGCCAAAGCACCGGGGTAAAATAAAATTCGGTGTAGGCACACTGCCACAGCAGAAAATTGCTGATGCGTTGCTCACCGCTGGTACGGATCAACAGGTCCGGGTCAGGGATGCAGGCAGTGGCCAGATAGTCCCCTAAGCGTCCCTCCTTTGCCCCGTCGGCAGCCCAGCGTTCCGCGGCCTGCTCGATATCCCACCGTCCGCTGTAACTCAAGAAGATGACCAGGCTGAGACCGGTGTTGGCGGCAGTCTCGGCCATAGCCGCGTCTATGTCCCGGTTAAGAGCGTCGGAGAGGCGGGAGCGGTTGCCCACCACGATAAATCTTATGTTGTTCTTTTCGAAAGTCGGTCTCTCGTTGAGTATGGACTTGGCCATCAGGTGCATCAGTTCCGTCACCTCCGCCTCCGGACGGGCCCAGTTCTCCTCGGAGAACGCGAAGAGGCTGAGCCATCTGACCCCCGCCTCCACGGCATACTCGCAGCAGGCCCTTACACTCTCGGTACCCTCATAGTGGCCGTATATCCTCTCTTTGCCGCGCATCTTAGCCCAGCGTCCGTTTCCGTCCATTATTATCGCGACATGTGTTGGTATCATATTCTTACGTATTTGTTCTTTTCATTTCTGCGGTCCTCTCCCCACAGCAGCTTTTCGTTGAGCGCCTCGAAGAAGTTTCCGTCTCCGAAACTCACGCAGCTCAAGCTGAAAGGAGCCTTCCGCACAGTTATACGGCGTCTCTCCGCTATACCGGAGGAACGGTTGTCCGCCGAAATCATGGTTCCATGCCCGCTGGAGCGGATAACCACCTCCACCACCGAGGTATCGGGGATGATCAGCGGCCTCACATTGAGGTTATGAGGAGCCATCGGGGTAATGATGAACACCGACGAGTCGGGCACGACCACAGGCCCTCCGAAACTGAGCGAATAAGCCGTGGAACCGGTAGGCGTCGCTATCAGCAGTCCGTCTGCCCAGTAGGTCGGAATCCGCATCCCGTCGATCAGCACCTCGATTCCTATCATGTAAGGTTCTGAGCGCTGCACCGTTATCTCATTGAGAGCATAGGGACAGAACTCCCGGGGCCTTCCCTCGTAGGATATCTCCAGCAAGCTGCGTTTCTTGACACTGTAGTCTCCGGCAATCATCCTGTCCACCATCCCGCAACCGGAATCCCCGCTGCCGGCGGTAGTGAGGAAACCGAGCCTGCCGAAGTTAATGCCGGCTACGGGTATCCCGCTGTCTTCCACTATTGTAAGGGCGTTGAGGAAAGTACCGTCCCCGCCCAGACAAAGAAAGATGTCCACATCCGGCGGCAGATCCTCCGGGCCGGAAAACTCTGCAGCACTGAATACCGCGTCCAGTCCACACCCGCGCATACTTGAAGCCAGGGCAGAACAGCAGGTCACCCTCGCGCCCTTGCGGGTCAGGTGCTCCATCAGTGTCCTTATTCTTCCTTCGGCATCCGGACCGAACTTCCGGCCGTATAGGGCGAAATGCATTTTCCCAAGTGTTAGAAACGTAAAATCAGGTTGCAAATATTGTGATTTTATTTTAAATTCTGAACGGTTTCGTCTAACCGTTTGATGAATAAACATTTAACGGAGTATCTGAAAAGTAATGGTAACGACTAGGAAACCGTGCGATTTTCAGCGTTTTGCGGTGTTTTACTATCAAATAACTCTTTCAGGTGCAAAGATACGACAAATCTTTGATATAGTATCCAATACAAACAGTATTCGCCATTTTTTGCCTTTCGATATATACCTATTTGCTTATGCCGTTATTTTTTGCAGATTTGGATAAAAAAGGAAAGGCAAAATTCAGGAAGCATTGAAATTCTTTACTTTAGTTAGTGCAAAAATCGAATAATTTATTGTAACTTTGCAGCGGATTCGGTGTGCATATAATACCATCCCAATTAAGATAAGTCGCAACATATATAGTGGTTTTCAATATGATTATGAACAATTGTACAATATTAACAGGTAAAAACACCGTTAATATTGCATATCATAAACCTTGGTAATTTTTCCACATTCAAATCTAATTAATTCGATTTGAATGTCATTGTCTTTGTAATCCGGCATGCTATTTCAGGCTTGTCGAGAGATTTTTTGTGCTATAAAATCAAGAAACATTCAAAAGATAAAAGGAAAAATTCAAATGGAAAAAATCAGAAATTGGAAACAAGATTTCTATACAATATGGGCGGGGCAAGCTGTGTCCCTGATAACAAGTGGGGTTCTTCAAATGGCCATCATCTGGCATCTGACAAATACAACAGGGTCTGCGATGGTGTTGTCAATGGCGACCTTGGTTGGGTTTCTACCTCAAGCGGTTTTAGGTTCTGCAATCGGAGTACTTGTTGACCGCTGGAACCGGAAAATGGTCATGATTGGTGCAGATGTCATCATAGCTTGTGCTGGACTGGTACTTACCGTAATTTCCCTGTCAGCGGAACTACCTGTATGGATAGTAATGCTCATCCTCTTCATTAGAAGCGTTGGCACTGCATTCCATTCCCCTGCGTTAAGTGCGGTAACACCTCTTTTAGTGCCTGAAGAACAGTTAGTCAAATGTGCCGGCTACACCCAGTCCATCCAATCGGCAAGTTTCATCCTAAGTCCGGCAATTGCCGCTTTTCTCTATGCAAAATGGGGGTTGAATTCTGCGGTTGCCCTTGACGTATTCGGAGCAATAATTGCCTGTATCACTGTTGCAATGGTTCACATCCCAAAACAACCGATTGAAGCGCTGCAGCAAGAAAACTTTTTCACCGAACTGCGCATTGGCTATAACGCAATACGACAAAATAAAGCTCTTTTCACATTGCTTTGGATAGGAGCAATCAATATGTTCATTTATATGCCAATCAATGCGCTATTTCCGCTGATGAGTATGAATTATTTCGAGGGAAGTACCTTGCATGCTTCCGTGGTGGAAATTGTTTTTGCAGTTGGTATGTTGTTGGGCGGACTTCTATTGGGCGCATGGGGAG
>DVHI01000039.1 GCA_018712275.1 Candidatus Coprenecus avistercoris
AATGAAGCTACTAAGTATGCTTTTGGAGCCATCTCCACACAGACATCCACATCACTGCCATAGCCATGTTCTCCTCGTGATACCGAGCCGAAGAGTCTCATGGACGTAACCCCGAAGTCATTCCGGAGTTCATCAGTGTGTGATGCGATCAATGATATGTACTCCTCTCTAGTTTTCATTATTGAAACATTTCACGACAAATATAATGTTTATCGCATAGAAAGCCATAAAAAACATCATTTTTAACCGACCTGCTCCTCAGTCTCCGGATCAGACTGCTGCACGGGTATAGTACCGTCCCACTGATCCAGCGCCTGCTGAAGCTGGCTGTCCTGACGGAGGGCGGACTCGGCGCCTCCGGCCCGGAGATAGAACTTCAGGGCTATCTCATCCTCGAGGAGAGACTTGACTGTGGACTTGTTGGCCTCGAGGAAGTCCTCCTTTGTCAGCGAGATGCGCTCCAACAGCCCGTCCATTTCCTCTTTAAGGCCGTCGAGCGTACTGTCCAGGCCCTCCCGTTCTGCGGCCTCAAGCACCCTTTCCATCTCTATCTGGGATTCCGTTCTGGCATCAAACTCCTTCTGAGCCGCAAACTGCACGAAATCGGCATATTCCTCATCAGTCAGGAGGAACTCACCGGCCGGAGCGATGGAATCGTGGGTGTTGTAGTATTTTATGGCATAGTCGCTGATGACATTGCTGTATATCAACGATATAACCGGACGACTGTAATATTTGGGCTCCACCTCGATATCCGGTGTAATTCCTCCACCGTCATAGACCGTACGGCCCGAACGGGTCTTGAACGCCTTCTTCAGGGAATCCGGGACATATCCCACACTGCCGTCCTCATTGCGGTGGCTGTAGTCTATGGCCTGCACGCAGCGTCCGCTGGGAGTGTAGTACTTGGCCGTAGTCAGCTTGAGCGAGGTGCTGTAGCCTGCCGGCCGGATAGTCTGCACCAGCCCCTTGCCGTATGTACGCACACCGGCTATCGTAGCCCTGTCCATATCCTGAAGAGCACCGGCGACAATCTCGGAAGATGATGCGGAGGCCGAGTTGACCATGACCATCAGCGGCATGAGGGTATCCACCGGAGCCGTCTGGGTCTTATACTGAAAATCAGCTGCCGGATGCTTGCCCTTCGCAGATACCACCAGCGTGCCCTGGGGCACGAACAGCGACACGATATTCACCGCCTCATTCATCAGGCCGCCGCCGTTGCCGCGCAGGTCCAGTACCAGACGCTGCATCCTGCCGTCAGATTTCAGTGCCTCCAGGGCCCTGCGGACATCACGGGAACCGTCCACAGTAAAGCCGCCGACCTGAATATATCCGGTCGAGTCATTGAGAAAACCATAATACACCACGTCAGGGATATGGATCCGCTCCCTGGTCAGGGCCACCTGCGCGGTATCGCCTCCGCGGCCACGTACTACGGTCATATTGAGGACAGTGCCGGGACGGCCGCGCATTCTCTCACTGCACTGGTCAGCGGTAAGGTCCTTGGTACTGACCCCCTCTATCGCCACCACGGTATCACCAGGATGCAGTCCGGCTTTTATGGCCGCAGACCCGTCATAAGGCTCCACTATGATAATGTAACCCTGCTGTGTTTTCTGGATAAGGGCACCGACACCGCCATAACTTGCCGTAGTCATGATGTCCAGATCCTCCTCGTTCTCCTCCGGAATAAATACCGTGTAAGGGTCGAGGGTCGCCAGCATCGCATCTATACCCTTGTGCAGCAGATCATCCAGCTGTACGGAATCCACATACTGCGCCTGCAGGGTCCTCAGGACCATTGACTGTATCTCGAGATATTTGCCGGTGTTGAAATCCTCCGACTGGGCCGAAAGCGTGAAGGTGGCCGCAACCGCTGCCGCCAGCGACACTGCCGCCTTCCTGAATGTATTGATTTCTATCTTCATTGATATTGGATTTTTCTGAATCAGGAGACAAAACAAATTATATGCCGGAAATCTCCGCAGTAGTGTCCAGACAGAAGTCCAGATCCCGCTTGATCTGTTCCACGTCCATGTGCTGGCCTATGAACACTATCTTCTGCATGCGGTCTCCGTAGTACTCGTCCCAGTCGCGGGCGAAACCGGGATCCTGGGCCTTGAGCTGCTCCAGCTCGTCCTCCGGGGCGGTGGCATACCACTGACCCGCCTCCTTGAGCTGCTTCTGCCGTCCCGCCTGCTCGAACATGTAGGACATGTCCGGATCCTGGGTAAAATAGCAGATGCCCTTGGCACGGATCACCTCCCGCGGCCAATGCTTGATGACAAAGTTGTCGAACTTATTGATATCAAATGCAGGACGGCGGTAGTAGACAAATGTGCCGATACCGTACTCCTCGGCCTCACCCTCGTCATGGTCATGATGGTCATGTCCATGCTGATGGTGATGATGTCCGTCGCCGTGCCCGTCGTGCCCTTCATGCTCATGCCCGTGATGATGCCCGTGTCCGCGGGCCTCAGCCTCCTCATCTTCGGTAGGCACGGCCTCTATTCCCTGCACCCAGCCGGCCGAGGCGGCCACACGGTTGAAATCGAACATCCGGGTATTGAGTATCAGGCTCAGGTCTATCTCCCCGTAGTCGCACTCGATGATACGGGCCGAAGGCTGGACAGTGGCGATGATATGGCTGATACGGGCCCTCTCGTCCGGAGTGACCTCCGAGGCCTTGTTGAGCAGAACGATGTTGCAGAACTCTATCTGCTGAAGAATCAGATTCTCGATATCATCCTCGTCCAGGTTCTCCTGCATGAGGCTGTCCCCGCAGGCAAACTCGTCCTGTAGTCTGAGGGCGTCGACCACCGTCACCACACAGTCCAGCCTGGGCACTATGCCTGCTGCCTCAAGCCTCGGATCCATCCTCGGCATGGTGCATATAGTCCTCGCGATAGGCTCCGGTTCACAGATACCGCTGGCCTCTATGACTATGTAATCGAAACGCCGCATCTGTATCAGCTCAGTAATCTGGTTCATCAGGTCGGTCTTGAGGGTACAGCAGATACAGCCGTTCTGCAGGGCTACCAGGCTGTCGTCCTGAGTGCCGACCACGCCGCCGCGCTGAATCAGGTCCGCATCTATATTCACTTCTCCGATATCGTTCACGATGACGGCGAACCGGATGCCCTTCTCGTTGGATAGGATACGGTTCACCAGCGTTGTCTTCCCGCTGCCCAGATATCCGGTAAGGAGCAGCACCGGGATTTCCTGTCTGTTCATATTCTTCTTATGCTTTAAACAACGGACGCAAAAATAACTAATTATCCATTCTTTTTGTACATTTGTCCGCAGAAAGTTATACGCATCCGTCCGCATGAGCCGAATACTCCGAATACCGGCGGCAGCCCTCGCCGCATGCCTGCTCATCCTCTCCTGCGCCTCAGGCTCCAGAGAGGCCAGGACAATGCTCACCGCAGCCGACTCCCTCATGGGCACGGACCCACAGGCAGCCCTCTACAGCATCATGTCCATCGACTCCTCCGCCGTTCTGTCCATGAACAATAAGGACAGAGCCCTGTACATCCTGCTCCGCACCCAGGCCAGGTACAAATGCTATCTTCCGGTAAGCGGGGACACGGCCATAAGCACGGCAGTGGAATATTACAGCAGAAGAGGGCCGGCGTCCCGGCATGCAGTCGCCCTCAGCATGAGGGGAGCCGTCAACTTCGAAAGGGGAGACTTCGTCTCTGCCCTGGAAGACTACAAGGACGCTGAGAAAATAGTCGATGAAAAGGACGGAGGTCCGGTCGCCGCAGGCCTGCTGCACACCAGGATAGCCGAGCTGTACCAGCTCACCTTCGTCAACGACTCACTGACTGTGGAGCGGTACCGCAAGGCTCTGGAGTGCTTCCAGCGGAGTGACCGCGATGACCTGATCATGCAGGCCCGGCTGTCCCTGGCCAGAGCCCTGCTCGCGGTATCTCCGGAAGAATCCCTGTCGAACACTCTCGCAGGAGCCGCCCTGGCCATGACGCTTTCCGACAGCAGCATGATTCTGGTAGCCAGGGAACTCGAGACAGCCTACTATCTAATAACAGGGCAGTATTCCGAGGCTGTCCGGACGGCCTCGGACGCACTCAGCGAGGCATATTATTCAGAGGCCCGGTTCGGAAAATCCGTCGCCAACATACTGCTGGCGATGAGCACCGCCTACGCCCGTACAGGGCACCCGGACTCAGCCAGGGCCACAGCGTCCCGGATACCGAGGGAAGCCCTTGACGAGGCCACATGGAACTTCCTGTACTACGACATATCGCTCAGCGAGGATGATTCGGAATCCGCCCTGGGCTACCTGGCCACCGGTCACCGCATAGGCGACAGCACCCTGGCCGCCGGCTACGGGCTGCACCTGCGCGGAGTCGAGAAACGCTACGAGAACAGCCGGATAAGCGAACGCTACGCATCCATGCAGAACCGGTATTTCTCCACCTACATAATCCTGCTGGGCACTCTGTGTATAATCATCATAATCTGCTCACTCATATACGTCCGCAACATACGGCTTAAACGGGAAGTCGAGAAATGCACCGATATCATCCGGAGCCTCAACGAGGAAAAGGATGCAGCCGGCAGAATCACTTCCACTGTGCACGGAAAAGAAAGCACCCTCATCTCAGAGGAGATGCTGAAAGTAACCGACGAGCTCATGGAGGCCTTCTACAAATATGGAAGGACCAAGGCCATAGCCGAACAAGTTAAAGCGATACTCCAGTGTCACTTCCCAGAGGAAGGCACCATGGCCAAAGTCCGCCGGATAGTAGACGCCACCTACCCGGGCTTCCTTTCCGGACTTGAGACAGCCTACCCCGCCCTCAAGGAAAAGGATATCTATATCATAGCCCTCACTGCCTGCGGCTTCTCGACAGGAACTATCTGCGCACTACGCAGGATAACAGAGAGTTCCCTCTACGTGGAAAAGACCAGAATTGCCCGCAAGATAGGCGAGACCGGGAGTCTCTCCGACTTTGTACAGAAAGCCCTGCAAAACTATAATGCATCTTAACAGGCCTTTCCCCGACTAACAATAATTATTTTTATGATTTTAAGGCGATTACAGATAGAATTGCCATATTTTCCTATATGGAAAAATCTTAGCAAATCAGCATACTTCACTTATTATCAACGATTTATCCAACCCGCCAAACTAAGATTATTTTTTTGGTGGAAACACATCTGTTCTCTAAATTTGTTTCAGTTAAAAAAATTACGATGAAAAGCTTCTGACACCCGGAGTGCAAGGTTTGGGGATTACATGCACTCCGGGTGTTGCTTTATACCATTCCGAGAATTCCATCGACGAATCGGCGGTCATTGCTCAGGCGCGGCACCTTGTTCTGTCCTCCGGTCTTGCCCCTTCCCTCCATCCAGCGGTAGAATGTTCCAGGAGGCACGGGAGTCAGTTCCAGTTCCGTCATCGTCACATCCCCGCTGCGCTTGGCCTCATAATCCGAATTGTGGCGGCACAGAGCCGCGTCCAGTTCATCCCGGAACTGCTGCAGCCTCCGGGGATCCCGCGCCGTCTCCTGGCTTCCGGCCGAGAACTCCACCACCCACTGATGTGCCCCCTTGGCATGAGTGCCGTCCATGAAGACAGGCGCCACAGTATAGTCGGTCACTTCCATTCCGCAGGTGCGGCAGGTCTCCGAAAGGGCCTCTTCCGCATTGTGAATCATCAGTTCCTCGCCGAAAGCGTTGATGAAGAGCTGTGTCCGTCCCGTGATGATAATCCTGTGCGGGCAGAGGGTGGTGAACTCCACACAGTCCCCTATCAGATACCGCCAGAGTCCGCTGTCGGTGGTTATCACCATCGCGTATGTCACACCGGTACGTACCTCGTCCACCGTATAGACATCCTCCGACTCCCCTGCCAGGACCTTGTCCAGGGAACGCATCGGGATGAACTCGAAGAAGACCCCGTTGTCCAGCGTCAGGGCCATGCCCTTCTGCGACGGGTCGTCCTGCAGGGCGAAATAGCCCTCCGAGGCATTGTAATTCTCCAGATAGTGCATCCTGTCCGAAGGTATCAGCCGGCGGTACTGCTCGCGGTAGGGCCCGAAACTGATGCCTCCGTGCATGAAAAGCTCGAGGTTGGGCCATATATCAGTCAGATACTCAGCATGGTTATACTCCAGCAGCCGCTCTATCATGATGAGGTTCCAGGACGGAACACCGGAGAAATTGGTCACGTTCTGCTTCGAGCACACCCGGCAGATACCCTCTATCTTCTGCCTGAAATCCGGCAGCATGGCGATGTCCCGCGACGGGGTACGCACGATCTCTGCCACGGACGGGCTGTTGCTCAGCAGGATGGCCGACAAGTCCCCGTTCCTGGCGCCTCCGCCCGAGAGCTCGTCCACCTTGACGCTGCCGCCGAGGGTGAGGGCCTTGCCGTTGAACAGACGCGAATCGGGATAGCGGCGGATATAGGTCGCCAGCATGGTCTTGAAGCCGCGGTAGTGACAGCCGGAGAGATTGGCCGGAGTCACCGGGATGTACTTGCTCTTGTCGGAGCTGGTGCCGCTGGACTTGGCGAACCACTTGACCTTCTGGTTCCACAACACGTAGTTCTCTCCCCGTCGCAGGCGCTCGATGTAGGGGGCGAAGCCGTTGTACTCCCGCACCGGCACCGCCCGCCGGTAATCCGCATATCCGCGTACCCGGTCGAAGCCGTGCTCCCGGCCGAAAGCCGTATCCCGGCCCGCCTCCAGCAACTGCCTGAAAACGTATTCCTGTACCGCCCCGGGATGCTCGCACCCGCGGTCAAAACTCCTGAGCTGCGGACTCAGCGCCGCCATCACTGTTCTGTTCAATACCGACATGACGCACTGTGTTTTTAAAACGTTGGCGAAGTTAGCGAGAATTCGGGAAAAATCAACGGATTTTCGCAATCTGATGCAGGACAGCTACCGAACGCAGGTCGATACGGGAGCCGGTATGGTACTCCAGCCAGCGCAGGACGGCCTCCACCAGTTCCTTGCGCTCCGCACCGGTCATCGGTACGGCCAGGGCATCCTCGAAGGAGGCCTCGTGAAATGTGAGCAGCCGGGAAGTCTGCTGAGGGGTGAACGGGTTGTAATCCAGGTTAAAACCGCTCTCGAAGGGAAATCCCAGATAGGCGGCGTACCGGTCCAGAAACCACAGGTGGAAATTCGCGGCATTGCCCTCCAGCGCCTCCAGCCTCAGCACGGCATCCTCCAGAAAATCGTACAGGTCCTCGTCCCGCTCGGAATGCAGGAGGGTACGGTAGAGCAGCTCGCTGATGAACATCGCTATGGATATCTTGTCAAAATCCTCCCGGATCGAGTGCAGGCGGTACTTCGGGGAGAACTCCCGCAGGTAGGCCATCCCCGCCTTAGGGCTTTTGGAGGCCACATAATTGACAATACTGAGCGGATGCAGGAGGACCGCCCCCGGATGGGAGGGCCGCCGCTTGCCGGAGGTACGGAAGGCTCCGCGCAGCATGAGGCTGGTGCGCCCCTCCTCCCGGGTATAGCCGTGAACTATCAGAGAAGAGTCGCCATAGCGGGTGGTATGAAGGACAATCATCATCGCCCGCCGCTGGTCAGATGCTCCCTCCGCATCCACTCCGCGAACTGCCTCATGGCCTCGCCCCGGTGGGAAATGGCATTTTTCTGCTCATGGGTGAGCTCGGCGAAAGTCTTCTGAAGACCGTATTTCTCCGGAAGGAAGACCGGGTCATAGCCGAAGCCGTCCTTTCCGGAGGGAGCGGCGGCAATCTCCCCCTCTACCCTGCCCTCGAAGACCTTCTCCCCGCTGCCGCTGACGTATGCCACCACGCAGCGGAAACGGGCGGTGCGCATCCTGCGGCCGTCCTGCTCCGCGGGCACGTCCTTCAATTCGGAGAGGAGCTTGCGGACATTGTCCTCAGCCTTCTTCCCCGGACCGGCATAGCGGGCCGAGAGCACCCCGGGCGCCCCTCCGAGAGCGTCCACGAAAAGCCCCGTATCATCCGAAAAACACGGCAGACCTGTCTTCTTATAGACGTACTCCGCCTTCTGGAGCGCATTGCCCTCCAGAGTATCCGAAGTCTCAGGAATATCCTCATTAATACCAAGTTCCGCCGGAGTCCTCAACCGGAACTCCGAACCCAGAATCTGTGCGGCCTCCTCGACCTTGTGGCGGTTGCCCGTTGCAAAAACTATTTCCATTGTATTATTTATTTTCAGCATTATAAGATTTCTATATAGTGTACTGTGTCCAGTTCAATTGCGAACGCAGTGCGTTCGCAATTGGATAAAGACGATAAAATTGGCGGCACATCTCCAATTGGCGGACAGAAAAACCGCTTCCATACTCCGGCTCCAGTTGTTTGGCCAGATTCTTAATGAGATATACTCCGTAATCGGCACGGTCTTTTCCATGTTGTTCCTCTTCAAAAATGCGCCGGCCTATATGCCAGTACATCTGTACCCGGCAGGAATCCACACTACGTACTGCCTGCGATCTGGCAGCACTGATGATTTCACGAACATCGTTTAAAAGTGATGATTTTACTTTTTCTACTCCAGACATATCCTTCTTCTCTTTTCTTTTTCTTGTACGCAAAAATAGCAAAAATAAAATCATTTAACAATCGTCACTGCCTGCCCTTGTGCCGGCCTTCGAAGAGGACTACGGCGGTGACGGCGATGATGATCAGGATGATGCCGCCGGTCTTACTTGCTGCGTTTGCGGGTTCTGCGGGCTGCGGGCTCTGCGGGAGTCGGCTGTCCAGGCTCTGCAGCGGGCTGAGATGCTGACTGTGGTTCCTCAACAAGTTCATAATCGATAATTTTCTGCTCAAGGGAAGCGCGGACCACCCGGATCCAGACCTTGTCGCCCATAGTGAAGCGGCGACCGCGGGAACGGCCCAGGATGGAGTAGGTCTCCTCGTCGAACTGGTAGAAGTCGCCGGGGATGTCCCTGACGGGCACCATGCCCTCCACCTTGTCCGGCTCGGTCTCCACGTAGAGACCCCACTCGGTCAGGCCCGAAACGGTGCCGGGGAATATCTGGCCGACCTTGTCCTGCATGTACTCGCAGAGCTTGTACTTGATGCTGGAACGCTCGGCCTCGGTAGCTATCTGCTCGCGCTGGGAAGCGTACTGGCAGCAGGTCTCGTAGTATTCCTTGTTCTGGGACTCGACTCCGGCCAGATACATGGCCAGCAGGCGGTGTACCATCATGTCGGGATATCGTCTGATAGGTGAGGTAAAGTGCGTATAATACTTGAAGGCCAGGCCATAATGGCCGACGTTATCGGTGGTGTAATGAGCCCGGGCCATGGAGCGCAGGGCCATCATCACCACGGCCTCCTCCTCGGGACGGCCCTTGACGGTGCCCAGGAGGTTGTTGATGCGCTGGGCCACATTCTTGCCCTTGATCTCCTTGACCTTGACTCCATCGGGGAACTTGACGGGGTCTTCTTTCTGACCGTCCTCCTTTGCCCCGGGCTCCATCTGGAAGTCGTAACCGAAGAGGCGGACGAACTTGCGGAGTACTCCGAGCTTCTCTTCGTTGGGATCCTCGTGGACGCGGTAGACGAAGGTCTTGGCATTCTTGCTCTTGGGCACCTTGCCCACGTACTCGGCCACAGAGCGGTTGGCCAGCAGCATGAACTCCTCGATGAGCCAGTTGGCCTCCTTGGATATCTTCTCGTAGACCCTTACCGGCTTGCCCGTCTCGTCGACCTCGACCTTCATCTCGGGACGCTCAAAGGCGATGGCACCGGCGGCGAAGCGTTTCTTCCTCAGGACAGAGGCTATCTTGTGCAGGGCGGTGATCTCCTTGGCGAGCGGGCCGTTGCCGGTTTCGATGACGGCCTGGGCCTCGTCGTAGTTGAAGCGGTAGTCGGACTTGATGACGGTGCGGCCGAACCAGCTCTTCTTGACCACTCCTGTAGGTGTGATGTCAAATACTGCTGAGAAGCAGAGCTTTTCCTCGCCCGGTCTCAGGGAGCACAGGTTGTTCGAGAGCTTCTCGGGGAGCATGGGCACTGTGCGGTCCACTAAGTAGACCGAGGTACCGCGTTCGTAGGCGCACTTGTCAATGATGGATCCGGGGGTCACATAGTGGGTCACATCGGCGATATGTACTCCTACCTCTATGTTGCCGTCCTCGAGCTCGCGGTACGAGAGGGCGTCGTCAAAGTCCTTTGCGTCAGCAGGGTCAATAGTGAAGGTGGTCACCTTGCGGAAATCCCTGCGCTCGGCAATGTCCTTGGGGGTTATCTTGTCCGGCACGGCTTCGGCTGCGGCCTCCACCTCGGGCTCGAAGCGGTACGGCAGGCCGTACTCGGCCAGGATGGCGTGCATCTCGGTGTCGTTGGCACCCGGCTCGCCCAGCACGTCTATGATGCGGCCTGTCGGAGCCGGAGCCTTTCTCGGCCAGTCGGTCACGATGACGGCGGCCTTCAGGCCCGACACCTCGCCGGGTTTCCAAGTCCGCTGGCCGTTCTCCCCGAAACATCTGTCTATCTCCTTGAGTGGTATGCTGATATCGTAGGGCATGCTGCGGCTCTCCATGATCAGCCAGGCCTCACCGCGGGATATCTGCAGAACCCCGATATGAGGCTTGGAAGAGCGCTCGAGCACTGTGATTATCTCGCCCTCGATACGCTTGGGCTTGCCGTCTGCACCGACACCCTTGGCCTTGGTCGTCAGCACCTTGACTATATCGCCGTTGAGAGCCCCGCGCATCTTGTGCTGAGGCACGAACACATCATTGTCCCTGTCCGGCACCTCCACGAAGCCGTAGCCCTCGCGGGTCATGCTCACCGTACCGGTCAGCTCCTCCTTGTTGAAATGCTCCTTCTTTCCTTTGGATTTCTTCTTGCCGCCCGAACGCTCCTTCCTCTTGAGATTCAGCTCCTTCTGCATTGCCTTCTGGTCAGGCGTCTGATTCTTCCCGTGCTTTCCACGCGGACGGGAAGAGGGTCTTTTCTTTCTTGTCATATACTCTATTCTGTTATCAGAGGCAAAGATAAGAAGAATCGTGCATGTTTGAGCCTTTTATGACAAATAGATACATCCACACTCCGTCCGCTCAGTCCTTTCTCAAAGCCAGCGCCGGATTGGTGTTCATCAGCTGCACGGCCCGGTATGAGATGGAAAGCGCCGCAATCACCCCCACGATGAGCAGGGCCAGCAGGTATATCCACCAATGGTTGTCAATGCGGTAGGAATAGGTCTGCAGCCAGCGTCCGGTGTAGGTGTAAATCAGAGGAGTGGCGATGACCGCGGCAATCAGCGAGGCCGACAGGAAGCTGGCGAGGGTATGGGTGTAGATTTCCAGCCGGGGGCAGCCCATAATTTTGCGGATGGCGGTGCTCTTGGCCCTCTGACGGGCGTAGTAGGTGCTCATGGCGACCATGGCCATGACCGTCAGGACGATGGTCAGCAGGGCGAAAAGGCTGGTGAGCCTGAGGCTGCGGTCCTCCGAAGCGTAGGCCCGGCTACAGATATCCTCGTATGTCCTCACAGTAACATCCAGTTCCGGCTTCTCCTCAGCGTAAAACTTCTGTATCGCACGCACCGCATCGGCCGGGTCGCCGTTGACCTTCACCACCAGGGACATGAGATTCCCGATGTATTCCGACTGATTGGGCTGCACTGTCCATATCAGCAGGTCATTGCCAGTGGAATTGGCATTGCCCAGCAAGAGGTCGTCGATGATGCCGCAGACCCTGATTGCCCCGTTGTCAAACTCGAACTGAGTCATGTCCAGACCATATCCTAAAGCAGCGGCGGCCCTGCGGGTAAAATAGCTGGTATTCGGCAGAGGATCGGAGTTCTGACTGAGAACCTTCACTCCTAAAAGACGCAGCGCGGTAGTATCTCCGCCATACATCACTATGTTGTAGCGGTTCCCGTCAATCTGCACTCCCCAGTAAGCCCTCCGGTTTCCGGCCGGACAGCCCTGCACCCATCCAGCATCCGCCACGCACGGCAGGGATTTGAGCCGGTCCTTGAGAAAATCGTCCGGGTCCTGGGTGTTGGAGACGGTCACATCCACTAAGGAATCCCTGGTATATCCCATAGGCCTCTCCACCATGTGGCGCAGCTGCAGGAACATGGCAATGGCTATTGCGACGGCCCCGATAGCTGCTGTATTCTGGACAACGAGGAAGACCCTTCCGAGCACCATCCTGCTGGCTCGTGTGAACTCGCCCCTAACAATGTCTATCGGCCTGTAGCGGGAAACCATCAGAGCCGGAACGATACCGGCTATGACGGACAGCAGCACGATGACTCCGGCCCACAGAGCGGCGGTGCCCCATGTCAGGGACGACAGCGGGCTGTAATTTTTCCCGATAAGGGCACTGAACATAGGAGCGGCAGCCTCAGCCAGGACAAATCCGAGGACGAACGATACGGCCGTCACGATAAAGGACTCCCCTATGTAGCGGAGGATAACGCCCTTGCGGGAGGAGCCTATCAGCCTGCGCGTCGCCATCTCCTTCACCCTGAATCCCACCTGGGCGGTGGTCAGCGAGATGTAGTTGAGCAGGGCGAATACCAGCAGCAGCACTCCGGCGGCAGTGACCAGCCGCAGCATGTCCCGGTTGACGATATTCTCGAAAAAGGCGTGGGATGTGGCTCCTGCCCCATAGTGTATCTTCTTGAACGGCACAAGATTGTACTCCGTGCACACGCCTGAGATGTACATCTCGTCGCTTTGCTTCAGGATGCCGAGGATTTCCCGGCCCAGCCAGCTCACGTCAGCACCTTCCCGGACCTTGTAGAAAGTCACCGTAGAACCGTAGCCGTTGCGCGTCAGATGAGGCAGGAACCTCTCCAGCATATCCAGGCGGTAGATCATGTCGCACCCGGGCAGCACGGTCCGCTCCATATCCTCGAACACTCCCGTTATGGTCAGCGTAGTCTTCCCGTCCCCGGCCGTTATGTCAATGCCGTTGCCCACCGCATTGCCCCCGGGGAAATATGTATTCGCAAAGGACTGCGAGACGATAACCGAGCCCACAGCCTCCAGAGCCCCTTTCCGGTCACCTGCCGCCATAGGAAGCGGGATGAGTGACAGGAAATTGGAGTCCACGCAGAGGGCATTCTGCACCATGGTCCTGTCCCCGACCGACACACTCAGGTCCCACCCGTCGACGGACATGGTGCCGACCGCTCTGCAGACAGCCTCGATATCCGGATAGCGGCCCTCCACAGCCCCCTTGACGGTACCGCTGAGACTGAAGAGCTCCGCATCCGAGCCGACATAGACATCGTCACCGACAAACGTGTCGTAGCTGCGCTCCTGAGTCACGTACGTGCCTATGAAGATGATGAATGCAAGGGCGATGGCCATACCGGCCACCTCTATCACCGTATAGAGCCTGTTGCGGGATACGAATCGGAGAAAGGATTTCATATTGTCTTGTCACTAAATAGGTTACTGCAATTATTCGTTGCAAAAATTATGCCTTATCAAGCATATCGCTGTATAACAATTACTTAAGCAATTCTCAAAAACACTCAATTGTATAAAATTCATACGACAAGTGTCTAATTTTTTGAAAATTGTATAAAAATCATACATACAGCCGGTGATCCGGCATCCCATTCCAGTGCGCACCTTCGGAAGGTGAGCAGAAAACGCGGAGATACCACACACCTTCGAAAGGTGGGAGAAGGCAGCTGGAAACGAAAACGCGGGTACAGGCGCTACAGAAGGCCCCGGGCGATTACACACCTTCGGAAGGTGAGCATAAAACGTGGGAAAATCACTCACCTTCGGAAGGTGGGACGCGGGGAAAGGACCGCAACCAGGGAAACGGAAAAGAAGAGTAGAAACAAAACCGAAACTTTTATTATTTTTACAGACTGATATCTTTAAGCTAGAAGAGATAAGAGATGATGAAAAGACACATACTACCAGCCGCCGCACTGCTCATCGCCGCAACAGCACTGCTCGGCGGATGCACCGGGGAAAATAGCCGGGGCGGCATAGAGGTAATCGACCTGTACAGATATGAGGACGGAGGAGTACTGACGGATGCCATGCTGGACAGTCTCGCGACAGAGACCAGGGTCATCGGGCTCGTGGCGGACGGCGACCTGACCATACCGGCCAATCCGGTGAGAATCAAGTTTGCAGGCGATGTCACTGGTACTGACGGTCCGGCACGGAATACAGGCGGAGGTGAAGGCACAGCCGATGGCCGGATCTACGTTCTGGACAATCCCGGAATACGCACATTCCAGATGCTGGCGTTCGACAGCGACGGAAAGCTGATAAAGAAAATCGGCGGGCCGGGACGCGGACCGGGGGAGTATTTTGTACTCACGGACTTTGCGGTGGCCCCGGATGGAAGTCTGTGGATCAATGACGCCGGCATGGACAACATGCTCCACTACAGCAGCAGCCTCGAATACATCGACACCTATCCGATGCCGTACGACATAGACAACATGGAGTTTCTCGAAAACGGCGAGGTGCTGGTCAATGTCTCCCAATGGGACTCCACTCAGATAGAAATCGCCATGACCGACACCATGTTCCGCCATGACGGCCGCAGGGAACTGCTCCGTTACAGCAACAGCCAGCGCACCGGCTACGTCTACGCATTCGGGGACGGGTCCCTGATACGGACTCAGGACGGATATCTGCACTGTCATCCCATCGACCCGGACATCTATCTGATAGACGACGGCACAGGAGAGATTCTCCGCCACTACCGCGTGGATTTCGGCCCGGATGCGCTCACTCACAATGATATAAGCAGCCTTGGAGACAATGACGACCGCTATATCGAAATCCTGTGCAGCAGCTCCTATCTGTACAAGATATTCACTGTCACAGACCGCTACATCCTCGGACAGGCTATGAGGAAAGGGGCATACCCGTATTTTCTGGCCGATCTGGACACTGAGACTGTCTACTGGAGCAGTTCAGACAGTTCAGAGGAGGGCATGAGCGGCATCCTCGACTACCGGGACGGCTGGCTGATCTCCACCTTCCTTCCGGATGAGCCGGACGCCCATTACAGACTGATACTGCGGAAGTTTCAATAAACCTGCAGACGCACCTTCCGGTCCTTGACCATGATGTAGTAATCCCCTGGCTCCAGGAAGCGGTTGCCGTCACTGTCGACGAAGCTCAGGTCCCGTGCCGGGTCGATCCCGAAGCGGAAAACGCGGGTCTCTCCCGCCGGTATCACCTGCTTCTCGAAATGCTTCAGCTCGCGGAGCGGACGGGTAATCCGGCATGCGGGGTCGGAAATGAACCAGTGCACGGTCTCGGCTCCGTCCCGCTCTCCGGTATTGGTCACGGATATCTCGGCGGTCAGGGTCTCTCCCCCGGTTACCGACTCGCGGGAAAGTTTCAGGTCCCCATATTCGAAAGACGTATAGCTCAAGCCGTGTCCGAACTCATACAGGGGCGTGGACGGGATGTCCTGATACAGTCCCTGCCGGGGACGCGAGCTCTGACGCCGGTTGTAGTACACCGGTATCTGCCCGGTAGTGCGCGGGAAAGTGACGCTCAGCTTACCCGAAGGGTTGACCCTTCCGGACAATACCCCGGCCACAGGACGTCCCCCCGGCACACCCGGCTGCCACATCTCCACGATGGCGTCGCAAAGAGGCTCCACCCGCTGCAGCGCCAAAGGCCGTCCGCTCGACAGCACCAGCACCATCGGCTTCCCGGCCTTCTGCATTTCCACGATAAATTCCTCCTGAATCTCCGGCAGTTCAATGCAGGAGCGCGATCCGTTCTCCCCGCTCCATCCGCGCCGCTCGCCCATGAAGAGCACCACCACATCCGCCTCTCGGGCCGTCTCAAGGGCGGAGGCGAAGCCGCTCCGGTCATCCCCGTCGAAGGGGCAGCCCGCGTGGAAAATCACCTGCGACGTTCCCCCGAATTCCTCTGTCAGGGCATCCCGCACGGGATACACCTCCTCTCCCCGTCCGTGCCCGCTCCAGCTGCCCAGAAGCTCTCCCGGCGCATCCACTATCGGCCCGAGCACCGCTATCGTGCGCTGTCCCTGAAGGGGAAGGAGGCCTCCCTCATTTTTCAGCAGGACAATGCTCTCCTCGGCCAGACGCTCCGCCAGCTCCCGGTTCTGCGGCAGAAGCAGGCGCTGATCTGCCGGAACCTCCTCGGTATAAGGCCGCTCGAAGAGTCCAAGACGGAACTTGAGGATCAGAACGCGCCGCACGGCATCGTCTATCCGCTCTTCGGAGACCGCTCCCTCGCGGACGAGCGAATCCAGATAATTGTCATAGCAATGTCCCACCATGTCCATGTCCAGACCGGCGTTCACGGCAAGACGGGCCGCCTCCTTGCGGTCAGCGGCGGCTCCCTGCGGTATCAGCTGAGGCACCGCCGCCCAGTCCGAGACCACGAGCCCTCCGAAACCCCATTGTCCCTTCAGGACCTTGCTCAGGGTGTAGGCGTTACAGGTCGCCGGAGTGCCGCTGATGTCATTGAACGAACTCATCACCGTAGCCGCTCCGGCCCGGACCCCGGCCTCGTACGGCGGCAGGTAGGTGTCCCAGAGGGTCTGGCGGGATATCTCGGTGTAGACATAGTCCCGGCCGGCCTCGGAGGCGCCGTAGCCGACATAGTGTTTCAGGCAGGCCGCCACCTGGGTACTGCTGCTCAGGTCGGAGCCCTGATAGCCCTCGACGGAGGCCGTGCAGAAAGCCGCGTTGGTATAGGGGTCCTCGCCGTAGCCCTCGGATATCCGGCCCCAGCGGCCGTCACGGGCCACGTCTATCATGGGCGAGAAGGTCCAGTCCACACCCGAGCGGCGGGCCTCGGCGGCAGCCATGTCACAGGCCTCCCGGACCAAATCCGTGTTCCAGGAGCAGGCCTGGGCCAGCGATATCGGATAGACTGTGCGGAAACCGTGGATCACGTCGTACCCGAAGAGTATCGGGATACCGAGACGGGTCTGCTCCATCGCCCGCCGCTGCATTCCGTTGCGCAGTTCAGGGTTCTCCTCGTAATAGATCAAGGAGCCGATGCCGGCCGGAATCCGGGCCGTCACCTCCTCGATATTGTTCGCGTTGTCGCTGGCTCCCAGCGTATACTGGTTGAGCTGGAGTATCTTCTCCTCCAGGGTCATGCATTCCAGCAGGTCCTCGACGCGCTCCTCCACCGGAAGCGAGGCGTCCTTGTAGCGGGGTTGTCCGCAGAGCGGCCAGGACATCAGGCCGCAGCACAGCATCAGACAGGCAAGTGTTTTCATATCCAGTAAGTTTTATCTGTGCAAATTTAACCAAAAATGATTATCCGTGTATTTCCGATTTTTTCATACTTTTGCGCCCGAAAACAGATAGAAAGTATTAAGAAAAGGAATCAGGATTATGGACAAGAAAGTATTACTTATGATCCTCGACGGCTGGGGCGAGGGCAAGCATGACCGCTCCAACGCCATCTACACTCAGGGAACCCCCAATCTCGACAAGCTCAGGGCACAATACCCCGTATCGTTTCTGAAAGCCTGCGGTGAGGACGTGGGTCTTCCCGCCGGACAGATGGGCAACTCCGAGGTGGGACATCTCAACATCGGCGCGGGCCGCATCGTTTATCAGGATCTGGTCAAGATCAACATGGCCTGCAGCCAGCACAAACTTCTGGAAAACAAGGAAATCAAAGCAGCATACGACTATGTGGCAGGCAGCGGCAGGGCCCTGCACTTCTTTGGACTGTGCTCCCACGGCGGAGTCCACAGCTCCCTGGCACACCTTTACGAGTTCCTCGAGGTGGCCGCACAGTATAAGCTGCCCAAGGTATATGTCCACTGCTTCATGGACGGCCGCGACTGCGACCCCCGCAGCGGCAAGGGCTTCATAGAGGAGCTGCAGGCCAAGTGCGCTGAGCTCCGTGCCAAATACCCCGATCCCTCGCAGGGTCCCGTCATCGCCAGCATCATCGGCCGCTACTACGCCATGGACCGCGACAAGAGGTGGGACCGTGTCAAGATGGCCTACGACTTAGTTGTAAGCGGTGAGGGCGAGAAGTTCACCGACCCCGTAGCCGCCATGCAGAGCTCCTACGACGAGGGCGTGACCGACGAGTTCGTAAAGCCCCACTGCGGCGTGGATGCCGCCGGCAAGCCCTTAGGACTCATCTCCGAGGGCGATGCCGTCATCTTCTACAACTTCCGCAACGACCGCGCCCGCGAGATCACCGCAGTGCTCACCCAGCAGGACATGCCGGAGCAGGGCATGAAGACCATCCCCCTGTACTACTGCTGCCTGACCCCCTACGACGACAAGTTCACCGGACTGCACATCCTCTTCGACAAGGAGAACGTGCCCGACACCATCGGCGAGGTAGTCTCCAAGGCCGGACGCAGGCAGCTCCGCATCGCCGAGACCGAGAAATACGCCCACGTGACCTTCTTCTTCTCCGGCGGACGCGAGGAGCCTTTCGAGGGCGAGTCCCGCATCCTCATCAACTCCCCCAAGGTGGCCACCTACGACCTCAAGCCCGAGATGTCCGCCCCCGAAGTAGCAGAGGCCCTGGTCGCAGAGCTGAACAAGGGTATACACGACATGGTCATCCTCAACTTCGCCAACGGTGACATGGTAGGCCACACCGGAGTCTACGAGGCCATCCGCAAGGCTGTCAAGATCGTGGACGAGTGCGTGGCCAAGGTAGTCGCCGCAGCCCGTGCCAACGGCTACAGCGTGCTCATCACTGCCGACCACGGCAACGCCGACCATGCAGTCAACGAAGACGGTACCCCCAACACCGCCCACTCCCTCAACGTAGTGCCCTTCATCGCCGTGGACGACGACGTCAAGAGCCTCCGCGACGGCCGCCTGGCCGACATCGCCCCCACCATGCTCAAGCTCATGGGCATCCCCGCCCCTGCCGACATGACAGGCGAGCCCCTCTTCTAAAGACTGTATTACAGTTCAAATATTGAAAACCGGAGCATTGCCATATACTGGCACTCCGGTTTTATTTTATTTACCGGCGGGGCAATCTGCATTTTCCGCAGAATTACTACCTTTGTAGAAAATACGGAGGACACAGCCATGATGAAATTTCCTATTGGAGTTCAAAGTTTTGAACAACTGCGCAATGACGGGTACGTCTATGTAGACAAAACGGACCTGGTGTACAGACTGGTCAAGAGCGGAAAAATCTACTTTCTGAGCCGCCCCAGACGCTTCGGGAAAAGTCTGCTCGTGTCTACTATCGAGAACTACTTCCTGGGACGACGGGAACTTTTCAAGGGACTGGCCATCGATGCGCTGGAGAAGGACTGGCAGGAGTATCCTGTGTTCCACATAGACTTCAACTCCAGCAACTTCACCGAGGCGGGAGTTCTAGATCAGAAGATCGATGCCCAGGTAGCGGCATGGGAGGAAATCTACGGCAGGCCGAAAATGGAGGTGGACGTAGGAGGCCGTTTCGCGCAGGTCCTGCGGCGGGCCCATGAGCAGACAGGCCGCAGGTGCGTGGTCCTCATAGACGAGTACGACAAGCCCCTGCTGGATGTGATGGACACGGACTACACGATAGAGGTGAGCGGACAGCGCAGACGGCTGGAGGACTGGAACAGGGAGGTGCTGAGAGGATTCTACTCCGTACTCAAGGCCGCCGACAACGACCTGCAGTTCGTCCTCCTGACCGGTGTCACCAAGTTCGCCCAGGTCAGCGTGTTCAGCGGCTTCAACCAGGCCAATGACATCAGCATGAGCGAGAAGTATGAGGCTCTGTGCGGCATCACCCAGGAAGAGCTGGAGAGGTACTTCGCCGAGCCCATAGATGCAATGGCCGAAAAACTGGGCATCACGCATGATGAGGTTCTGCAGCGTCTCAAGGCGCAGTACGACGGCTACCATTTCAGCATCGCCATGAAGGACATCTACAACCCCTTCAGCCTGCTCCGCGCCTTCGATGAACTGAGAATCGACAGCTACTGGTTCGCCACCGGCTCCCCTGAATACCTCATGCGGCTGATGGCACGCTCCAGTGAGAATCTCAACGAACTTGTCGGAAGATACTACCCCCCGCGCATGTTCATAGAGTACAAGGCCACTCCTGACATGCCCCTGCCCATAATCTACCAGAGCGGTTACCTTACCATCAAGGACTACAGGCAGAGCCGCGACACCTTCCTGCTCGACTATCCCAACATGGAAGTGCAGAACGGTTTCATCTCCCTGGCCGCGTCTGAATACTTCAAGAGTAGGAACGGTAAGGTCGACTTCTGGCTTCAGGACCTCCTGGATGCCATGGAGGACGGAAAGCCCGACCGCATGGGGCAGCTGTTCACGGCATTCCTCGCAGACATTCCCTACACGGCCAGACGCAAGGAGAATGAGAGGGAAAGAGAACGCTACTTCCAGTACACGCTATACCTGATATTCAAGATGATCAATGCCTACCACACCGCCATCGAGCAGCCGCAGAGCCAGGGCCGCGTGGACTGCATCGTAGAGACCCCGAAGCACGTCTACATCTTCGAATTCAAGCTGGACGGCACGGCTGACGAGGCCCTGGCGCAGATCGAGGACAAGGGCTACGCCCGCCCGTACGCCTCCGACCCGCGCACCGTCTTCCGCATCGGAGCCGGCTTCTCCTCCGAAACGGGCACCATCGGGGAGTGGAAAACCGCCGGCGGTCCCCGGGAGCTTTAAGCACTTACGCAACGGTAAGCACTGCAGCACCCTCAAATTACAATACCTTGGCGGTCAGCACCTTCCGTCATGCCGCTGATTGTTGCGCCAGTTTCGGAAACGCCGAAAAGATCAGTGCTAAATGATAAGCAACTGATTATCGGACGATTGCAAAACGATCCTGCTCCCCAGCTTACTGTTGCGCCTCGGAAGTGCAAAAATTCTTTTGCATTTCTCTCGGCTTCTACATACCTTTGCAGCCGCAACGGTTCCTCTCCGGAGGATTAAAAGGGAACCGGGTGAGAGTCCCGGACAGTTCCCGCTGCTGTGAGTTCCTATGATGTTCCGGCACTTTTGCCACTGAGACTGCGGAAGATTGACCGTCTCCGCACCTCGGGAAGGCGTCCGGAGCGGAACGAGTCAGAAGACCTGCCTTGCACACGGATCAGCGGCCTACGGGTGTTTAGGCTCCGGACTCTAAGAGGTCTTCGCGGCGTTTCTGCCCTTCAAGCTGCTGTCCATAGTTTAGGAAAATGAAATATGGCAGTAGAAATCAGATATAGGACAATGGCTCTGGCACTTGCGGCAATGCTCGCAGGCAGCTGCTTCTTTGCGGCCTCCGCCCAGGACCGCGACTCTACCGCCATATCGGAGGAGAAGAACTGGGCCTCCGACACCACCCTCAGCATCGACGAGGTGATGGTGGTGGCGACCCGCACCTCGCAGGAAGTAGTGCCGGTGCAGATGCTTTCTGGGGAGAAACTGCGCTCGCTGGGCACCCACTCCATAGCCGATGCGATAAGGTATTTCTCCGGAGTACAGATCAAGGACTTCGGCGGCATCGGAGGACTCAAGAGCATCAATGTCCGGAGTCTCGGCAGCCAGCATGTAGGGGTATTCTACGACGGAGTGGAGCTGGGCAACGCCCAGAACGGCATAGTGGACCTCGGCCGTTTCTCCCTCGACAACATGGAGTCGGTCTCCCTCTACAACGGCCAGAAGAGCGCCACCCTCCAGTCCGCAAAGGACTATGCCTCTGCAAACGCAGTCTACCTTCAGACCAGGAAGCCCCGTTTCACCGAAGGAAAGCGCAACAACTGGAATTTCGGGCTGAAAAGTGGTTCGTTCTGGACTGTCAACCCTTCTGTCCTCTGGGAGCATAGGATTTCGGACCGGGTATCCCTCTCGGCCAGCACCGAATTCCTCTACACCACCGGAAGATACAGATTTACCTACGCCAAGCGGGACGGCTACGACACCACCGGCATACGCCAGAACGGAGACGTGAGGATGACCCGCGCCGAAGTGGCTCTGTTCGGGGACATCGAGGACGGATACTGGCGGGCGAAGGTCTATTTCTATGATTCGGAACGGGGCTACCCGGGAGCTGTGGTACGCGGCCAGTTCGTACACCAGGACAGGCAATGGGACGACAATTTCTTCGCCCAGGGCTCTTTCAAGAAGGATTTCACCCCGTGGTACTCTCTGCAGCTGAGCGGCAAATACGCTTACGACTACCTTCATTACCTCGCAGATCCCCGTCTCGACGTGACGGCCATGTACGTAGACAACCATTACCGCCAGCAGGAAGCCTATTTCTCGGCCGCCCACCGATTCAAGCCCTTCCGGTGGTGGACATTGTCCCTCGCTACCGACTTCCAGTGGAACAGCCTCGACGCCGACCTGCGGGACTTCGTCTATCCCATGCGCTACGCCGGCTACGGGGCGGCAGCCACCTCTTTCGAATTCGGAGGGCTGAAACTCTCGGCCTCCATCCTGTACACCTACATTCACGATGTACTGAGAGCCTCTGAGGCTGAGATGGACGACAGGCACCAGCTGTCCCCGGCCGTCATTGCCTCATGGAAGCCCTTCCGGGCCATTGACCTGGAGCTGAGAGCATTCTACAAGAAAAACTACCGCATGCCCACCTTCAACGACCTCTACTACACCTTCACCGGTGTATCCTGGCTGGAGCCGGAAGAGACAACCCAGTACGACTTCGGGGCAACTTGGCACCTGATACGCGGCAAAGGCTGGTTCAGAGGTGTGGACGTGCAGGCCGACGTGTACTTCAACCAGATAGACAACAAGATCGTAGCCATGCCCACCTCCAACCAGTTCCGCTGGACGATGATGAATCTCGGCTACGTGGAGATTCTCGGGATAGACGCGGCGGCCCAGGGCTACTTCCGCTTCGGCCCTGTAGATGTGTCCCCCAGGGTCAGCTACACCTTCCAGAGGGCCCGCGACCTGAGCGACCCCGACTCCGAATGGTACGGCGGACAGGTCGCCTACATCCCCCTGCACAGTTGCTCTGTGACCCTCGGCGCCGCCTACAGGGACTGGTCCTTCAACTACAGCTTCATCTACACCGGCGAGCGGTACGAGTCCTCGGCCAATATCCCCGAGAACTACGCCCAGCCATGGTACACCCACGACATATCCCTGACCAAGTCCTTCCTGTTCAACGGATGGGAACTGCAGGCCACGGCCCTGGTCAACAACATCCTCAACCAGCAATACGAGGTAGTCAAGTGCTACCCGATGCCCGGCACGAATTTCATGATCAAAGTCAATTTCATCCTATGAGAACAAATACTGCATATACTCTTTTCGGACTGCTGTCCGTGTGTCTGACCGGCGCGGTCATAACCTCCTGCCGGGGGATTGAACCCATCACCCCCTCGACGGGCAATGAGGTGACTGACGGCTCGGATGCGGGAGAGGTCAAGGGCTTCTTCCTGCTCAACGAGGGCAACATGGGCAGCAACAAGGCCACTCTCGACTATTTCGACTATGCCACGGGGGTCTACACCCGCAACATATTCGCAGAGCGCAATCCGGGAGTGGCCCTCGAGCTCGGGGATGTGGGCAATGATCTCGGCATCTACGGCGGCAAGCTCTATGCTGTCATCAACTGCTCCAACCTCGTGGAGGTCATGGATGTAGAGACGGCCCGGCACATAGCGGAGATACCCCTGCCCAACTGCCGGTACATCACCTTCGACGGTGGCTACGCCTACGTCAGTTCCTACGCCGGGGCAGTTGAATTCGACCCGGAGTACCGCAGGGGCTACGTAGCCAAGATAGACACAGTGACCATGCAGGTGGTGGACACCTGCGGAGTGGGCTACCAGCCGGAGGAAATGGCGGTGGTGGACGGACGGCTCTACGTGGCCAATTCCGGGGGATACATGGCTCCGGACTACGACCTCACGGTATCGGTCATCGACCTGGCGACCTTCGAGGTATGCAATGAGATAGAGGTGGCTCCGAACCTGCATCAGATTAAAATAGGCGGAAACGGGATGCTCTACATCTCCTCCCGGGGAGACTACTACGGGCATCAGTCATCGACCTGGGTCGTCGATCCCTCGACGGACGAGGTGGTGCGGGAGCTCCAGCTGCTGCAGAACAGTGACATGGCAGTCTACGGCGACTCACTCTATGTCATCTCCCACTCCTGGAGCAATGTCTCCTTAGACTACAGCACCGGCTACGCCGTCTTCGACACCCGGGAGGGCATCACCGTCACCCGCAACTTCGTCACCGACGGCACGGAAGAGGAGATAACCACCCCCTACTGCATCGCCGTCAATCCCTCCAACGGGGACATCTTCCTGACCGACGCCAAGGACCATGTCACCCCCGGCCGCATCCACTGCTACGGGCAGGACGGCGTCCGGAAATGGTCGGCCACCACCGGCGACATCCCGGCCCACATAGTATTCACAAGCAAACCTTTAAAATCTTTATAACATGAGACAAATTCTTAAAATTTCCCTTGCTGCAGCAGCCGCTGTCATCCTCGCCTCATCATGCGAGAAAGGACCTGAGTACACTTTGAAAACCCTCAGCTTTGAGGGAAGTTCATGGGACGCACTCGTAGATGAGCCCCAGTACGGAGGAGAGCTGCTCTACGGCGACATGGTGACAGGTACCGACTACAGCTGGTACGACCAGGGCAATACGGAACTGGCATCAGAACTCTGCGAGAGCAACGGCAGCACCATCTACTGGAACGGCGGCCACGCAGTCTCCAACTACACAGACCAGGCGGCCACCACCGACTACACCCTCCAGCTGGCCATCCCTCTGAGCGGAGGCCACTCCGGCAGCAACTTCTGCGTGCACAACGGATTTAAAAGCGAATACTCCAAGAACGTAGGTTATTTCTACTTCAAGGACGGCGTAGGACGCGTCATCGAGAGCATGTATGTGACCAACACCTCTTACTATCTCGGCACAGTAGAGGCTCTGGCAGGGGCTGACGACTGGACCAAAGTAACGGCGACAGGCTACGATGCTGCCGGGACCATAACGGGCACCAGCGAGTTCTACCTTACTGAGAACGGCCAGAGCATCAATGCCTGGACACTGTGGGACCTCACCGGACTCGGATCGCCGGTAAAGGTCGAGTTTGACATCACATCCTCCATTCAGAACGAATACGGCATGGCCGCTCCAGGATACTTCGCATACGACGACGTGACCGTAAGAATGTAACCGCACTTGATGAGAAAATATTTTTCTGCATTCATATTTTTAATAGTTATTGGTGTTACCGGGTGCAGGGATGAGCGCGAATCCCTGCCACCGGTAATTCTGCTTGAGC
The DNA here is from genome assembly GCA_018712275.1 of Candidatus Coprenecus avistercoris. Taxonomy (GTDB): domain Bacteria; phylum Bacteroidota; class Bacteroidia; order Bacteroidales; family UBA932; genus Coprenecus; species Coprenecus avistercoris. Next base: position 25,228 of record DVHI01000039.1, read on the forward strand.
AGCAGCTGTACGAGACTGTCGTGGGAGAGACGGTGACCGTCACTCCTGAATACGAGAACTGCGGGAAGGGGACTGCATGGCTGTGGACCTGCGACGGGGAGACCCTGTCCGTAGAAGAGTCCCTGACGTTTACCAGTGATGAGGCAGGCGAATACTACATAATGCTCACCGTCAGCAATTCCGCCGGCGAGGACAAGGCCGAGCTGCGCATCGATGTCTACGGGATGATGCCGCCGGAGATTTCCCTGCCTGGAGCCGTGCGCGGATTTTCCGTACTGCAGGACTCCCTGCTGGTGCTTGCGCCGGAGATCTCTTCCGCCCTGCCCGTAAACTATTCCTGGACCGTAGACGGGGAGACTGTCTCCACTGATTCGGTGTACACATTCCCTACCGGGGAGACCGGGACATTCGAAGCCGGACTATGCGTCGAGAACCGGGACGGCCGGGACGAAATAGAGTTTACCGTAGAGGTGATGAGTCCTGGAGAGGCATTTTCCTGGACATTCGACCGGACAGAATACGGGATAAGTTCCGGACGCAGCCTACTGCTGCGGCCGCTGGATATCGAGTACCCTTTCGATGCCGTATACACCTGGAGTGTGGACGGGACTGAGGTGCAGAGCGGGGAAAGCTCCGAATACGTATTTGACCTTACCGCCGAAGGCTCCTACACCGTGAGCGTGACCATGCGGAACTCCTATACAGCCGCCTCACAGGACCTGACGGTGACAGTGCTGCCTGCCGAAGGGACGTATTTCCGGGCAGCTGACGCATCCAGCAGCGCGTCAATATCCAAAGTCTACGAATACACCCCGGCACCAGGGCAGTTCATCAATGACGGAGTCACCCTCACCACCCAGGAAGAAGCCTGCTCCTACGCTTTAGAACGGCTGTCCCAGGGTCAGTTCGTCTCCCTCGGGGCCTTCGGAGGCTACCTCATCGCAGGCTTCGACCACAGTGTGGAGAGCAGCACGGACGGAGGCTTCGATCTGCAGATTACCGGCAACGCCCACAGTTCCTCATCCGAGCCGGGTATCATCTGGGTGAGCCAGGATGAGAACGGCAACGGTCTGCCCGACGACACCTGGTACGAACTGCGCGGCTCCGAATACGGCAAACCGGAGACATGGCAGGACTATGCCGTCACCTACTACCGGCCTTCCTCCAACGGAACGAGCATCGAATGGACGGACAACAGGGGCAGCTCAGGCACCGTGGACTATATCCCCGCATACCACAGTCAGGAGACCTATTTCCCGCTCTGGATTACGGCTGACAGCTATACCCTGCGCGGCACCCGCCTCGAAGACCGCCTCGTGGATGAGAACGGCAACGGCTCCCTCTGGATCGGTCACCCCTTCGACTGGGGCTACGCCGACAACTGGAGCGGGACGGATCCCGACATCGACAAGTTCCGCATCTCCGATGCAGTCCGCTGGGACGGAGAGCCCGCCGACCTGACCTACATCGATTTCGTCAAGATACAGTGCGGAGTACAGGCCAAGGGCGGCTGGACCGGCGAGCAGTCCACCGAGCTGACCCTCATCCGCGATCTGCACATCGACTGAGCAAACATTTTCCTGTTTCCGACAAAAACCGGGAAAAACATTTTGCTTTTTCCGACAAATTCCCGCAAAAACATTTTGCATTTTCCGACAAAGACGTATCTTTGCTGATGAAAATAAAGGTTTTGGACATGTCTGGAAAAATATTCAAGCGCAAAATTTACGAAAGGATGCTCCGATGGAAACGGGAAAGCAACGGGCAAACGGCACTTCTGATAAAAGGAGCGCGTCGGATCGGGAAATCCACCATCGCGGAGGAGTTCGCCCGCAAGGAGTATAAGTCATGCATAATCATTGATTTCTCGATAGCGGATGATGCTGTCAAGGAGTTGTTCTCGCATATTTCCGATCTGGATTACTTCTTTTTGAGGATTCAGTCATTGTTCAATGTTTCGCTGTATGAACGTAAATCGGTTATCGTTTTCGATGAAGTCCAGCTCTGTCCCCCAGCCCGGCAGGCAATCAAACACCTCGTAAAAGACCACCGGTATG
>DVHI01000040.1 GCA_018712275.1 Candidatus Coprenecus avistercoris
GCGTCAGCTATAACGACCTTGTTGAGGTTCCTTTTCTGTTTTGTCGTCTTCTTGGTGAGAATGTGGCTGTGGTAAGCGTGTCTTCTCTTCACTTTTCCAGTTCCGGTAAGCACGAAGCGCTTTTTGGCACCGGAGTTGGTCTTCATTTTGGGCATTGTTACAAAAATTTAGTTAAATATTAAACGTTACAAAACGGTTATTTCTTCTTTACAGGAGCGATCATCATTATCATCCTCTTTCCCTCCAGCTTGGGCATCTGCTCGGCCTTGCCGTACTCCTCCAGTTCGAGGGCGAAGCGCAGCAGGAGCTTCTCGCCCTGCTCGGAGAAGAGAATCGAGCGGCCGCGGAAGAACACATACGCCTTGACCTTCGAGCCTTCCTGCAGGAAGTTGATGGCGTGCTTGAGCTTGAACTGGAAGTCATGCTCGTCGGTGTTCGGACCGAAGCGGATCTCCTTTATCACCACCTTGGAGGCATTGGACTTCATCTCCTTCGCCTTCTTTTTCTGCTGATAGACATACTTCTGGTAGTCTATGATCTTGCAGACAGGCGGATCCACCTTGGCGGAAATCTCCACCAGATCCAGCTCGAGGCTCTCTGCCAGCCTCTGGGCTTCCCGCAATGGATAGATACCGGGCTGCGGGATATTGTCACCCACAAGCCTTACCTTAGGTGCTGTGATCTCGTCATTGACCCTGGGGCCATCGTCCTTCCGGCTGTCCGGCTGACGGTTGCCCTGTCCATTGTTGTTGCTGCCCTCATTGTGCTGCTGTGGTGCTGCGGGCCTGGGAGCACCCGTGTAAGGGCGCTTTTTGACTGGTGTTGCGATAAAGTTGTCCTCCTAATCTTTTTAGTTAATCATATTTTTTACTTCCTCGTTGACTTTCGCAGCGAACTCTTCGGGAGTCATCGAACCCTGGTCTCCCTCGCCCTGACGGCGTACAGAGACTGTTCCGTTCTCGGCCTCCTTCTCGCCGACCACCAGCAGGAAGGGGATGCGCTTGAGCTCGTTCTCCCTGATTTTCTTGCCGATAGTCTCGTTGCGTTCGTCAATCGAGGCGCGAATATCGTAATTATTAAGCAATTCGCAAACTTTTTTTGCGTAATCGTTGTATTTTTCGCTGATGGGAAGTATCACCGCCTGCTCGGGCGTGAGCCACAGAGGGAACTTGCCGCCGGTGTGCTCGATGAGCACTGCCACGAACCTCTCCATGGAGCCGAAGGGGGCGCGGTGAATCATCACGGGACGATACTTCTTGTCGTCCGCGCCGGTATACTCCAGCTCGAAACGCTCGGGCAGGTTGTAGTCCACCTGGATCGTACCCAGCTGCCAGCGGCGGCCGATGGCGTCCTTGACCATGAAGTCCAGCTTGGGACCGTAGAAGGCAGCCTCTCCATACTCCACGATCGTCTTCAGACCCTTCTCCTGAGCAGCCTCGATGATGGCCTGCTCGGCCTTCTCCCAGTTCTCGTCGGTACCTATATACTTACTGCGGTCGTTCTTGTCCCGCAGGGACACCTGGGCGATGTACTCGTCGAAGTTGAGAGTCTTGAAGATATACAGCACGATGTCTATCACCTTGCAGAACTCCTCCTTGAGCTGGTCAGGACGGCAGTAGATATGGGCGTCGTCCTGTGTGAAGCCGCGCACGCGGGTCAGGCCGTGCAGCTCTCCGCTCTGCTCGTAGCGGTACACCGTACCGAACTCGGCCAGACGGATGGGCAGGTCCTTATACGAATGGGGCTTGCTGCGGTATATCTCACAGTGGTGAGGGCAGTTCATGGGCTTCAGCAGAAATTCCTCGCCCTCCTGGGGAGTGGTGATGGGGCGGAAGGAGTCAGCTCCGTACTTGGCGTAGTGACCGGATGTCACGTAGAGCTCCTTCTGGCCGATGTGGGGAGTGATTACGGGCAGATAGCCGTACTCCTTCTGAACCTTGCGCAGGAACTGCTCCAGACGCTCGCGGAGGGCGGCACCCTTGGGCAGCCACAGGGGCAGACCGGCTCCCACTCTCGAAGAGAATGTGAAGAGCTCCAGCTCCTTGCCTATCTTGCGGTGATCCCTCTTCTTGGCCTCCTCCATCAGGGCAATGTACTCGTCGAGCAGCTTCTTCTGGGGGAAGGTGATGCCGTAGATACGGGTGAGCATCTTGTTGTGCTCGTCACCCCTCCAGTATGCTCCGGCGATGGATGTCAGCTTGACGGCCTTGATGACCGAGGTGTCCCTCAGATGGGGTCCGCGGCACAGGTCGGTGAAGCTGCCGTTGGTATAGAAGGTGATGGTACCGTCCTCGAGACCTCCGATAAGGTCGCACTTGTACTCGTCGCCTTTCTTAGTATAGGTGTCCATGGCCTCGGCCTTGGAAACTTCCTTGCGTACGAAATGCTGTTTCTGGCGGGCCAGCTCGATCATCTTGTCCTCGATCTTCTTGAGGTCCGAGTCGGTGATGGTCCTGTCTCCCAGATCCACGTCATAGTAGAATCCGTTCTCGATCGAGGGACCGATACCGAACTTGATGCCGGGATAGAGCAGCTCCAGGGCCTCGGCCATCAGGTGGGACGACGAGTGCCAGAACGTGGACTTGGCCTCCTGGTCCTCCCATTTGTGCAGCCTGAGCTCTCCGCTCTCGTTCAGGGGAAGCTCAAGGTCGATTATCTTTCCGTTGAATGATGCTGCAAGTACCTCACTTGCAAGGCGCGGAGAAATCTGCTCCGCAATCTGATAAGGGGTGACGCCCTTCTCATAGCTTCTGACACTGCCGTCAGGAAATTTTATATCTATCATAACAGGATAAATTTTCGTTGTCTGTTGTTTTTCCAAACTGCAAAATTACTAAATTTGCAGTCAAATCCAACATTTTCCACGATGAACTACAAACTTAACTGGTCCGAAGCCGCCAAATACGGCCTGATACTCGCAAGTGTCTCCGTCGTAATAAATCTTGTCCTTAGCCTGTTCCAGATGCCCGGCTTCCTCAGCACCCTGCTCAAGGCTGTAAAACTCTGCGCATCCGTCTATATCGTATACTATGCCATGAGACGCAACGCCGACTCCTGGGACTACGTCCGCTACGGCCAGTCCTTCGGCTACGGCATGGCGGTCTGTACCCTCTCGGCCATAGTCTGCACCCTGTTCGTGCTGCTGACCTATACCGTATTCATCCCCGGCTCTCTCACCGAGATGCTCGACCAGATATTCCAGACATACGAGTCGATGGGCATAGCCGGCATGATAGACTACGACGCCCTTGCCCGTTCGATGCCCGTAATCCTGGTCGTATCCCAGTTCATAGGATGTGTCATCTGCGGCCTCATCGTATGCGCCATAGTGGCCACGATAGCCAAGAAGACCGACACCAACCCTTTCGGCAACTCCGGCAACCCTGACTCAGAAGAATAAACCGACATGGATCTTTCGATAGTAATCTCCCTCTACAACGAGGACGAGTCTCTCCGCGAACTCGTGGAGTGGATCGACCGGGCCATAGCCCAGTCCCCGATAGCCGGCATCGAATACGAGATACTGATGATAGATGACGGAAGCGACGACGGCTCATGGAACACCATAAAGGAGCTCTCAGTCACCAACCCGCACATAAGGGCCTACAGCTTCCGCCGCAACTACGGCAAGTCAGCCGCCCTCCAGACCGGCTTCCGCGAGGCCGCCGGGGACGTGGTCATCACCATGGACGCCGACCTGCAGGACAGTCCGGACGAGATACCCGCACTCTACAGAATGATCCGGGAAGACGGGTATGACCTGGTTTCAGGCTGGAAAAAAGTCCGTCACGACAATACTTTCACCAAGAACATCCCGTCGAAGATATACAACTTCACCGCCCGCAAGGTCACAGGGCTGAAACTGCACGACATGAACTGCGGACTCAAAGCCTACAGAGGCGATGTCGTAAAAGAAATTGAGGTCTACGGAGACATGCACCGCTACATCCCCTACATCGCAAAGAATGCCGGTTTCACCAAAATCGGAGAGAAGGTGGTAGTACACCGCAAGCGCAAGTACGGCAGGAGCAAATTCGGCATGAGCCGTTTCTTCAACGGTTTCCTGGACCTGATGACGATATGGTTCCTCTCCGGCTTCGGCAAGAAGCCCATGCACATCTTCGGAGTATGGGGCATAATCTCTTTCCTCATCGGATTCGTCATCGCAGTGTGGCTGATTGTCGACAAGGTAATCTCACAGGTGAACGGCCTGCGTTTCCGCTCCGTCACCGACCAGCCCCTGTTCTATCTGGCCCTGGTGGCTATCCTCGTGGGTTTCATGCTCTTTCTCACCGGCTTCCTCGGGGAGCTGGTTTCAAGGAACAGTGCCACACGCAACGAATACAAAATCAAGGACACGATAGAATAATTAAGGGCATCACATTTATCAGCGGCAGTGCGTGACACTGTTGTTTCCTACCCCCTCCAAACCTCCCCGACGGGGAGGCTTCGGTCGCTGCGCTCCGGAATGTGACTTCACCATGACCATTCGAGGCAGGTATAGTAAGACAATAGTATTGGTTCTGAGACAGGTTCTCAAGACCAATACTATTGTCTTACTTGCGCCACTATAATACCCGCTTACTTAGCTGCAGCGGCATGCACTGCAGCGGCGGGAGCGGCAGCAGGCTTGGGTGCCGCCTCTTTGTTGAGTTCGGGGATTTCGTGAAGATGCTTGTTGTACTCTTCCTTGGTAATGATGTGGCAGGAGCCGTTGTAGACTACACCTACCTCGATGCTGAGTTTGGGTGTCTTGAGAGAGCCGGTGAAGTTGGAATTGGCCTTGAAATTGATAATGTCCTCCATAAAGATGTCTCCCTCCACATGCCCCCAGACATCACAGCTCTGGGCAAAAATTTTGCCTTTGATGTTGGCGGCCTCGCCTATTACCAGCTTTCCCTTGGTATAGACTGTTCCGTCGAAGGTACCGTCGATACGGATATCGGCGCTTGAAGTCATAAGACCGGTAATCTTGGTGCCCTTGGAGATCCTGCACAACTCATTGGCCTGTGGGATTATTTCTGTTTTTGCCATAATATAAACTGTTTAACTGTTGATACTACTGATGGATACATTCTCCGTGAGATGCCTCGGCGGCCTCCATTATCGCCTCGCTCATGGTAGGATGAGGGTGCACGGAATGGATCAGGTCTGAAGCGGTCATGCCGATGTTGCGTCCCGCCACGATACCTGAGATCATTTCAGTGACATTGGCTCCCACGAGGTGAGCTCCCAGGACCTTGTCGGTGGCAGCGTCGATAATCAGCTTCACGAAACCGTCCTTCTCCCCTGCCGCAGCGGCCTTGCCGGAAGCGAGGAAGAAGAATTTGCCCACCTTGTACTCTATGCCTGCTTCCTTGACTGCCCTCTCGGTCATGCCGACAGATGCCACCTCAGGGGTGACATAGGTGCAGCCGGGGATATTGCCGTAGTCTATCGGCTTGGGGTTGAGACCGCAGATGGTCTCTACGCAGCAGATACCCTCAGCCGAAGCCACATGGGCCAGAGCCTGGGTCGGGATGATATCGCCGATGGCATAGATACCCTCCACGTTGGTGCGATAGTACTCGTCCACCTTGATCTTCCGGCCACGGACCATCTCCACGCCTACTTCCTCGAGTCCGATAGAGTCGGTGTTGGGGATAACGCCGACAGCGGAGAGCACGGTCTCGGCCTCGATGGTCTCCGTACCCTTTTTGGTCTCGACAGTCAGCTTGCAGAGTTCTCCGGAGGTATCCACACTCTTGACCTGGGCGGCTGTCATCACCTTGATGCCGGCCTTGCGGAACGAACGGCTGATCTGGGCCGATACGTCATCGTCCTCCACGGGCAGCAGACGGTCCAGATACTCTATGAGGTACACCTCCACTCCGAGACTGCGGTAGAAGAATGCGAATTCGCTGCCGATAGCACCCGAACCGATGACTGCCAGGCTCTTGGGAAGCTTTTCCGGCACCAGTGCCTGACGGTAGGAGATGATGCGCTCGCCGTCTATGGGGGCGAAGGGCAGTGAATTGGCCCTGGAGCCCACAGCCAGGATTATATGGTCAGCTTCGTAGACGGTCCTGGTACCGGCCTCGAAGTCATTGACCTCGACCGTATGACCGCTCTTGAGGACTCCCTCTCCTTTAATGAGGGTTATCTTGTTCTTCTTCAGGAGGAACTCCACGCCCTTGGACATCTGGGCGGCCACTCCGCGGCTGCGCTCCACCATCCTGGTGATATCGGCCTTCACATCGGATGCCTCGAAGCCGTATTCAGCGGCATGACGGGCGTAGGTATAGGCCTGGGCGCTCTTGAGCAGGGCCTTGGTGGGGATACAGCCCCAGTTGAGGCAGATACCGCCTATCTCTGAACGTTCGATGACTGCTACGGACTTGCCGAGCTGGGCGGCGCGGACCGCTGCGACGTAACCTCCGGGACCGGAGCCTACCACGATTATGTCAAATTTTTCCATTGTATCTTGTTTTAAATTAGTTATTTTCTAGTCTTCCGTGACAATTCTTGTACTTCTTGCCCGAACCGCAGGGGCATGGGTCGTTGCGGCCCACCTTCTTCTCCACGTGGACGGGGGCATTGCTCTTGGGCTGCCCTCCGTTGGTGACCATGTCGGTCCTGGAGGTGTGCATGCGGCTCATGTCGGTGCGGCGGCGCTCACTCTCGCGGACGTCCTGAGGAGCATTTTCCCTTACGGGGATGGCGGCACGCAGAAGGAAGGTCACAACCTCGCGGCTGATGCGCTCGATTACGCCCTTGAAGAGGTTGAAGCTCTCGAACTTGTAGATAAGCAGAGGGTCCTTCTGCTCGTAGGTGGCGTTCTGGACGGACTGCTTGAGGTCGTCCATGTCCCTCAGGTGCTCCTTCCATGCGTCGTCGATCATAATCAGGGTAATGGTCTTGCTGACGGCGCGGACAAGCTCTCGGCCCTGTGTCTCGTAGGCCTTTTTGAGATTGACTATCACGCGCATGACCTTGGTTCCGTCTCCTACGGGCACCGCCACGTTCTCGAACTGCTGTCCCTGACGCTCGTAGATGGTCTTGATTATCGGCCAGGCCTGGGTGACCATGGTGTCGCTGCGGCGCTGATACTCCTCGCGTATCTGTGCGTTGAGGGATTCTGCTATCTTGTCGCGGGAAGCGTCCTTGTAGAACTGGGCGTCGAAGGCCGGGTCTATGGACAGGGTCTTCATGACCTCGAGCTTGAAGTCCTCGTAGTCCATGTCCTCTGACTTGTCTGCCAGTACCTCGCAGCAGTCGCCGATCATGTTCATCACGTCCACGTCGATACGCTCGCCGTAGAGGGCGTTGCGGCGCTTGTTGTAGATCACCTCCCTCTGGGAGTTCATCACGTCGTCGTATTCGAGCAGGCGCTTACGGATACCGAAGTTGTTCTCCTCGACCTTGCGCTGGGCTCTCTCGATCGAGCTGGAGAGCATAGGATGCTGCAGGGGCTCACCCTCCTTGAGACCCATCTTGTCGACCAGGGCGGACATGCGCTCGCCTCCGAAGAGACGGAGCAGGTTGTCCTCCAGCGAGACGTAGAATACCGACGAACCGGGGTCGCCCTGACGTCCGGCACGGCCTCGCAGCTGACGGTCCACGCGGCGGCTGTCGTGACGCTCCGTTCCGATGATGGCCAGACCGCCCGCATCCTTGACGCCGGGTCCGAGCTTGATGTCGGTACCACGGCCGGCCATGTTGGTGGCGATGGTCACTGTACTGGCCTCTCCGGCATGGGCTACGATCTCTGCCTCACGGGCATGCTGCTTGGCGTTGAGGACATTGTGCTTGATGCCGCGCATACGGAGCATCTTGCTCAGCAGTTCCGATATCTCGACGGAGGTAGTACCCACGAGCACCGGACGTCCGGCCTGCGTGAGCTCTACGATACGCGCGATAACGGCGTTGTATTTCTCCTTCTTGGTCTTGTAGATGATATCGTCCTCATCCTTACGGATAACAGGGCGGTTGGTAGGGATGACCACCACGTCCAGCTTGTAGATAGACCAGAACTCACCGGCCTCTGTCTCTGCGGTACCGGTCATGCCGGCCAGCTTGTGGTACATCCTGAAATAGTTCTGCAGGGTAATGGTGGCGAAGGTCTGGGTCGCGGCCTCTACCTTCACGTTCTCCTTGGCCTCGATGGCCTGGTGGAGACCGTCGGAATAGCGGCGTCCCTCGAGGATACGGCCGGTCTGTTCGTCGACAATCTTGATCTTGTTGTCCATGACCACATACTCCACATCGCGCTCGAACATGGCATAGGCCTTGAGCAGCTGGGTGACGGTATGGACGCGCTCGGACTTGAGGGCGTAGTCGGCCAGAAGGGCGGCCTTTTTAGCCTGTTTCTCCTCCGGGGTGATGTCCTCTTTCTCCAGCTCGGCTATCTCGTTTCCTATATCGGGCAGGATGAAGAACTTGTCGTCGGATACGCTGGCGGCGATGAGGTCGTTGCCCTTGTCGGTCATCTCGACTGTCTTGGTCTGCTCCTCGATGACGAAGTAGAGATCGTCGGTGATCAGGTGCATCTGCTTGTTGTTGTCCTGCATATAGAAGTTCTCCGTCTTCTGCAGGAGCTGCTTCATGCCGGGCTCGGAGAGGAACTTGATCAGGGGGTTGTACTTGGGCAGTCCCTTATGGGCCCGCAGCAGGAGCTTGGCTCCCTCGGTCTCCTTGCCCTCGGCTATCAGTTTCCGGGCTTCGGTAAGGAGCTTGGTCACCAGCTGTTTCTGAGCGTTGTAGAGGCGCTCCACATAGGGCTTGTACTCAGCGAACTGCTGGTCGTCTCCCTTGGGTACGGGACCTGATATGATAAGAGGTGTACGGGCGTCGTCAATCAGTACGGAGTCCACCTCGTCGACTATGGCGTAGTGGTGCTTGCGCTGCACCAGGTCGTTGCGGTCGATGGCCATGTTGTCACGCAGGTAGTCGAAGCCGAACTCGTTGTTGGTGCCGAAAGTGATGTCGGCGCGGTAGGCGGCGCGGCGTGCGGCCGAGTTGGGCTGGTGCTTGTCGATGCAGTCTACTCTCAGACCATGGAACTGATAGAGAGGGCCCATCCACTCGGAGTCTCGCTTGGACAGGTAGTCGTTGACGGTGACTACATGGACTCCCTTGCCGGCCAGGGCGTTCAGGAAGACGGGGAGGGTCGCCACGAGGGTCTTTCCCTCTCCTGTGGCCATCTCCGATATCTTACCCTGATGCAGGACAATACCACCGATGAGCTGTACGTCGTAATGGACCATGTCCCAGGTAATCGGGTTGCCGCCGGCCAGCCATGTATGGTTCCAATAGGCCTTGTCCCCCTCGATCCGGACGTAGTCGTGCTTTGCACTGAACTCACGGTCCATATCGGTGGCGGTCACTTCGATAACCTCCTTTTCCTTGAAACGGCGGGCAGTGGACTTCATCACTGCGAAAGCGTCGGGCAGCACCTCGTTGAGAACTTCCTCTATCTCCTCGTCGATTTTCTTTGTCAGCTTGTCCACCTCTGTAGCCAGCGCCTCCTTTCTCTCGACTGGAATCGTGACGTCCTCCAGCTGCTCGCGAAGCGATTTTTTACGCTCTTCGTCTGCAGCTATCTTATTGTGTATTACTCCTTTTATTCTTTCTGTCTCGGCTCTGAGACCATCGTCCGAAAGTTTGTCTATCCTTTCATAGGCGGCCAGCACCTTATCCAGTACAGGCCGGATCTGCTTCATGTCCCTCTCGGCTTTCGAACCGAAAATTTTCTTCAAAAAACCATTAATTGATGCCATCTAAAAATATATTTTGTACAACTTACAAAGATATGGAATATTCAGAATATTTCGCAAAATTTATCACTACTTAGGACAATATCCGGCAGCGCACCTGCCCCGGCAGGAGTGGAATATGCTGAAAAGTACGCGCCTACGGCGCTATCCCTCCCACCATGAGTATCAGTTCGTTACTTCGTAACTCGGTGATACTCAAGGCGGGTCCCTCCCGCTAACAGGCCGCGGGTGGCATGCTTTTCAGCATATTCCACTCCTGCCGGGGCCTGTAAGCCACGGGTCCGATATCTGCTATAGGCCGAAGAGATAGAATATGCTGCCGATGAGGATGGCGAAGAGGGCGTTGACTACTTTGGCGACGAGGAAGCTGCGGGTGCTGGAGGCCAGCAGGGGCAGGGAGGTGTGGCCGTCCTGGGACATGGAGCTGGTGAGCAGGACAGAGAACGGGACATAGCCTCCCGCAAAGAGGGTGATGAATACCATGTGCGGGCCGGACTCTGGAATCATGCCGACCAGCGCCGCCAGGATGAGCAGATAGTAGGTGTTGTCCCGCAGCCAGTTGCCCATGTCCACATAGTGCATCACGACAGTGATGACCGCCAGGGCTCCCGCCGTCCACAGAAACGTCTTGAGGGCATGCTTGCAGATGACATGGTGCCAGAGATGCTCCTTGACGAAATGCTCGGACGATGCCGCCACCTGCAGGGCCACGAAGAGGCTCAGAATCGCGAACAGCACGTTCATCCACCTCTCGCTCAGGAAATTGAAGGGCAATGCGTGAGCCGTCGCCTCCGTTGCTGCCACCGCAGCGGCTTCCTCCCCGACATGCTCATGCTCCAGGATGCCGGTGAAGACCGCGACTGCGAAAACCAGGATAGCGGCTATCAGCACTATCCTCTCCCACCCCGCCGAGCGCATCCCCCTGTAGGAGGATAGGCGGAATATCCGCGGAAACTCTCCCTTATTGGCCTCATGAAGCTCGAAGCCCGGGTCACAGCTCACTCTTATAGGATGCTTCCGGAACATCAGGTCGGTCAGAAGACCGCAGCCGACGGCCAGCACGAAGAGTACGGCAAAGAGAATCAGGGCCTGGCGCGGAATCATCGCCAGCATCACGAATGACTCGTCCCCCGAAGAGGAAATCATCGCAGCCACCAGGGCTCCCATGCTGATGATACCGTGCGAATACAGCGACACCGCCGCGAAGCCGCCGATACAGCCCGGTATCAGGCCCAGCAGTGAGCCGGCCATCACCTGCCTCAGCGGCGAGCCCTGCAGCCGGCCGAACCAGCGCCCGGCCGAGGCCACATTGACATACTCTATCATGATCATCATAACCATCACCAGGGAGGTTATGAGCCATGAGTTTAGAAGGACGTCCTTGAGAATATGCCAGAACATCTGTTACCTGCGGTAGAGTTTGAGCAGTTCTCCGGCGGCCGAGAAAGAGTCGATCTTGCCCTCGAGCACGGCCTTCTCGTAGTCGTGCAGGGCAGCGGCAACGGACGGATCCTCGTAGAACATATCGCGCAGGGAGTTGTTGATGGTCTCGTACATCCAGTAACGGTCCTGTTCCAGGCGCCTCTTCCAATAGTAGCCGTTCCCCTTTACCAGCTTGAAATATTTCTCCATCATGGCCCAGATTTCCTCCAGTCCGGTCTTCTCGACGGAGGAGGCAGTCAGGGCAGTGGGAGTCCAGCCCGACTCGGTGGGAGGGAACAGGTGCAGGGCGTTGGAATAAAGGGCACGGGCCATGTTGGCCTTGTCGATGTTGTTGCCGTCCGCCTTGTTCACTGTAATCAGGTCGGACATCTCCATAACACCACGCTTGATGCCCTGGAGGTCGTCTCCAGCCCCGGATATGAGAATCAGCAGGAAGAAATCGCTCATCGAGTGGACGGCTGTCTCCGACTGGCCGACGCCCACGGTCTCGATGAAGACCACGTCGTAGCCGGCGGCCTCACACAGCAGAATCGTCTCGCGGGTCTTTCGGGCAACACCTCCGAGGGAACCGGCGGATGGACTGGGACGGATGAAGGCCTTGGGGTTGTTGCAGAGGGTCTCCATACGGGTCTTGTCACCGAGAATACTGCCCTTGGTCTTCTCGCTGCTGGGGTCGATGGCCAGGACGGCGAGACGGTGGCCCTTGGCAGTAACCAGGTTACCGAAGGCCTCGATGAAGGTACTCTTACCGGCTCCTGGTACGCCCGTAATGCCGATACGCATCGACTCCTTGCGCTTGGAGTGCTCCAGACAGCGGACTATCAGCTCGTGCGCCATGTCACGGTGCTCGGGCAGAGAACTTTCCACGAGAGTGATGGCCTGACTGAGGATTATGGTATTGCCCTCGAGGATACCTTTCATATAGTCATCCACCGTCATGGCTGCACGCCTGCGGTGAATTATGTTGTTCAGATATGGATTCACGATAGGCGGCTGCTCTATCCCGTCGTTCATCACCAGCGCCGAGTCATCGTGATGATACTCGTCGAAGAAGTCGCCCTGTCTGTCAGATGTATTGCTCATGATATTTTATTTTACGGTATATATTACGAATAGATTAATGATAGGTCTGGTGGGTGAGTTTGTAATCAATGTGAGGATATTCAGTATCTCTCCGCTCTGGCCGGCCGTATCCACTTTTACCTTTACCGTCCCGCTTCCTCCGAAAGGCACCGGGTCAGGTATATCCACAGTGATTCCGCCCTCGCTGGCATCCACCTTGTAGATACGGAATGCATCATTGCCTATATTCTTGACTGTAAACTCACCTGTTAACACAGAACCCTTGTCCACCACTCCGAGTTCTATCGAAGAGGACTCGAACTGCGGCAGAGCGCCCGCCCTCTTCTGACCTTCCGTCAATGAAGAGAAATTCTCCTTGATCAGAGCCTCCACCTTCAGCACCTTGGCGTACTTCTTCCCATCCACCACAGCTGAGAATGTAAAGGGTATCTTACCCCATTTCTCCCCTTCTGTGTGCCGGGTATCTACCGTGCAGACGATACGTGTCTTGGAACGCGCCGGAATAACCGGGGAGGCGGCAGAGACCGTCAGTCCCGGGGTCATGTCCGTAAAATGTACCTCCACCTCACGGCCGGAGGTATTGGCCATCTCGATTTCCATGCTGCGGGAAAGTCCCTGGTCTATCTGCCCGATGGATACCGATGACTCCCGGAATCCTATGGGACCGGCGGCGACGGGGAAAAGCTCCGAGAGGCTCTTGGGCTTCTCATGCACTATGCCGCGTACCTTGAGTATCACCGGCTTGCTTAGTCCGGCCACATACACGGTGACGGACTTACTGAAAGGATAAGGGCCCTGGTCATTACTGAAAACGACATCTATCTCTCCCGTCTCGCCAGGACGGATAGGAGCCTGGGTCCATGTGGGTTCGGTGCATCCGCACGAGGTGAGGACACGATGAATCACCACAGGCCTGTCACTGATATTCTTAACTTTAAAACTACATTTCTGAGGACCGTCGGAAAGCATGATGTCTCCGAAGTCATGGACTATCTTGTCGAAAGACACCGTCTGTTCGAACACATTCTGGGCACCGGCCTGCACAGCACCGGTGAAATGGATACAGAACAGAATTACGATACTGAATATCAAGCGGTTCATACTATCAAATCTTAATAGAGATGGTTTTAATCATGCAAAGATAATCTTTTCAGAAAAATTTGCCTATATTTGCAAAACATTTAACAACACAACTACATTAATTTTATGGCACACAAAATTGATCCTGATGCATGTGTAGCATGCGGCTCCTGCATTGACGAATGTCCTCTTGGAGCTATCTCCGCCGGAGATGTTTATTCGATTGATCCTGACACCTGCGCCGATTGCGGTACATGCGTTGACGCTTGTCCCAACGGAGCCATCTCACCGGCATAACTTATTAAACAACAATAAAGAAGAAGGGAACCCATCGGGCTCCCTTTTTTATTACATGCCGCAGACAACGCAGCAGATTGCCTGTTTTGTGGACATTATTCGCCGTTCATGGAGATCAGGAACTCTTCGTTGTTCTTCGTTCCTTCCATCCGCTTCTTCAGGAACTCCATAGCCTCCACACTGGTCATGTCCGCCAGGAAGTTGCGGAGTACCCAGAGCCTGTTGATCTTGTCCTTGTCCAGGAGCAGGTCATCGCGGCGGGTACTGCTGAGAGTCACGTCCACTGCGGGGAAGATGCGCTTGTTGGCCAGCTTGCGGTCCAGCTGAAGCTCCATGTTGCCGGTACCCTTGAACTCCTCGAAGATAACGTCGTCCATCTTCGAGCCTGTGTCGGTAAGGGCCGTGGCCAGGATGGTCAGCGAGCCGCCGTTCTCGATGTTGCGGGCAGCACCGAAGAACCTCTTGGGCTTGTGCAGGGCATTGGCGTCCACACCTCCGGAAAGCACCTTGCCGGATGCGGGCTGCACGGTGTTGAAGGCCCTGGCCAGGCGGGTGATGGAATCCAGGAAAATGACCACGTCATGACCGCACTCGACAAGCCTCTTGGCCTTCTCCAGCACTATGCTGGCCACCTTCACATGCCTCTCGGCGGGCTCGTCGAAAGTAGAGGCGACTACCTCGGCCTTTACGCTGCGGGCCATGTCGGTCACCTCCTCGGGACGCTCGTCGATCAGGAGGACGATCATGTACACCTCGGGGTGATTGTCTGCTATGGCGTTTGCTATATTCTTGAGCAGAATGGTCTTACCGGTCTTAGGCTGGGCCACGATAAGTCCCCTCTGCCCCTTTCCTATAGGCGTGAACAGGTCTACCACACGACACGACAGGTCGTTGTGACCGTTGCCGGTAAGGGTAAACTTCTCATTCGGGAAAAGCGGGGTCAGGAAGTCGAAAGGCACCCTGTCCCTGATATACTCCGGAGTACGCCCGTTGATAGTATGTATCTTTACCAGAGGGAAATACTTGTCTCCCTCGCGGGGCGGACGGATCTCGCCTATAATGGTGTCGCCTGTCTTCAGAGCGTAGGACTTGATCTGATTCTGCGACACATAGATGTCATCAGGGGAGTTGAGGTAGTTATAGTCCGACGAGCGGAGGAACCCGTAACCATCGGGCATAATTTCCAGCACTCCCTGAGCCTCTACGATACCGTCATAGTCCGGTTTCTCCGGTTTGGGAGCCGGCTGCTCCACTGGGGCGGACAACTGCTCAGGTGCCTGATGCTGAGGCAGCTGATGTCTGGGACGCTGATGAGGAGGGAGCTGAGCCTGAGCCTGCTGCTGCCTAGGCTGCTGGGCCTGAGGACGCTGCTGAACCTGAGCCTGTCCCTGCGCTTCCACAGCTGCGGGTGCCTCCTGAGCCGGTTCGGCCGCATCCTGAGCTGAGGGTGCGGGCTGTCCGTCCTGAGGCTGGACACGGACACGCTTGCGGCCGCGGCGGTTTCCTTGACGGGGTTCGGCCTGCAGGGAATTGTCCTTATCATCCTGAGCAGGCTCCTGGACAGGTTCCTGGGCCGGCTGCTGTTCAGAGGGGAGTGGAGCAGTCTCGGGTGCAGGCTGCAGGGGCGCGGCATTCTTCTTGGGACGTCCGCGCTTGCGCTTGGGCTGAGCCTCGGCAGGAACAGCTGCTGTCGCTCCTTCAGCTGCCTGTTCTCCTCCTTCCACTGCTGCAGAAGAAGCAGAAGCCCTGCGGCGCTTGTTGAGCTTGGGAGTCTCTTTGCTCTGAACTGCCTGTTCATCTATAATCTTGAACAGCAGGTCCACCCTGGTCATGGACTCGGGCTTTTTCACGTTCAGCTCCTTTGCTATATTCAACAGCTCCTCAAAGCTCTTTCCTTCCAATTCTTCTTTCTTAAAATACATCGGCATGGTTATTTAACTGCTATTACCTCAGCTTCTGCAAGTGCTCCTTTGGGAAGAGCGGCCACTTGATAGGCCACGCGAGCGGGATAGGGTTCGCTGAAGTACTGGGCATATACCTCGTTGAGAGTACCGAAATCGGCCATATCCTGCAGATATACAGTAGTCTTTACTACATCACCGTAAGTATATCCGGCCTCGTTGAGCACATGACCGATATTCTTGAATACCTGATGTAACTGCTCCTTTACTCCGCCCTCGGGGAATTTTCCGGTAGCGGCGTCAATAGGAAGCTGTCCTGATACGTAGAGTGTTCCGTTGGCCTCGATGGCCTGGCTGTAAGGTCCTACCGCTGCGGGAGCGAGAGGGGAAGCAATAACTTTTTTCATGTCTTTATAAAATTTAGTAAATAATTAATTAGTTCTTCGCGCAATCATTCTAGTTGTCCCACTGCGACGAGCCCTTGCGGTAGGACAGGAGATCAGCCAGGGCTGCTGCCTTGGCATTGATCCTGAAGCTCCACTGCTTCCACTGTCCGAGAGGCACCCACGAGAAGGATATCTGGAAACAATGCAGGTCGTAGGTAGCGCTCACCTGGGTCGTCGTCAGCTTCAGCTGAGTGAGGTCAAATCCTGTGGTCAGGTTGAAATTCAACGCCTTGGTGATGCGTACCTGGCCGTTTATATTCAGGGTCTGGGTGTGATTGTTCCTGACAATAAGCTGGTCGTTGCTGTATTGATAGGACTTGGTGTAATTATAGGTATAGTTGAATGAGACTGACCAAGGAACCTCCGGATTGAGATAGTAGACCCATCCACCAGGGATGTACTCCCCTGTAACAGGATGATAGAACACCCTTGTATACGCAGGGGACTCTCCGGTCATCTTGACGCCTCCGCCACCTCCTCCGCCTCCGCTGCCGGATGCAGAACCGTCATTGCCCTTACCCTTGCCCTCGCCTGAGAGGCTGAATCCGAGAGAGACATTGGCATTGGTCAGGCGGACCAGACGTCCGGGGACAGCCACCACATTGAAGCGGTTGTAGCGCTTTCCCTGATTATCCACAGCATAAGGATCGAGGGTCATGCCGGCGGAGATGCTGACTTTCTCCAGGACATTGGTCGTCATATTCACATTGATATTGGAGAGTTTCATGGTATCCGCCAGGAAATTATAGCTGCCCGAGAGATTGAGGTTGTCTATCAGCTTTATTTTTTTCATGCCGGTACCAGTCGTATCCTTGCGGTCCACCACCTTTGCTTCCAGATTGTTACCTATCTGAAATCCCAAAGAGGCTGTCTTTCCCGGAGAAGGAGGGTTATAAAGACCGCCGGACCACTTGTTGTATTCCACCGAATGGGTCTCTCCGTGAACGTCAGTGTACTCATAGACCCTGTAACCGTTGAGTCTGGTGCCCATTTCCGGCGCATAAGAAACAGACAGCGAAGGTGATATCATATGCCGCATGGCCCTGAGCTTGCCCCTGCGGAAGTTGAACATACCATAAAGCCGGGTACTGAGGGAGGCGCTTGCAGAAAAGTTCTGACTGACGCCGAAATCCTCGAAGAGATCAGTCCTGATGGTCTCGAGCTTGTCCATCTCGGGGTTATAATACTGACTCTGTGAGCTGAAATACCAGTTCATTCCATAGGAGACGGAAGGAGACAGTGTCAGATATTTGAGAATCGTGAACGTAGGCAGTCCGATGGAGAAGTTGTGAGTCATACCGGTCTGCATCTTGTTCCAGAAATCAGGATCGCGCACCTCGCTGGCCTTGAAGCCGATCTTATTCTGAAGAGTGGTGTTGTAACTGAGGGCAAACTGCTCGTACCACTTTTCCGGCCCTACCCTGTTCTTCCGGCGGAAGGGATAGAAACGGTTGACGTTCAAGGTAATGTTTGGCAATGTAATCGAGTACGAACTGTCCCTGGCATTCTGACTGTGCAGGCCGTTGACGGAGAGACTGAGCGCACTCCAGGTCTTGGAGTATGAGATAGATGATGAGACCTGGTTCTGAAGGGCTTCGTTGACGTTGGTATAGTTGTACTGATTATTCGAAGGACTGGAGAAGTTCACGGATGCCCTGAATGAGGTTCCTGGTCTGGCCTTGGAATCCTGGGAGTGACTCCATTTAACACTGAAGTTCTTGGTCTGGAAAAAATCGGCGCTTCCCTTTTCTCCCGTCTGGTCGTTGGAATAGGTAATATCCAAAGTTCCATTGAACTTATACCGGAGCTTGTATCTGGTGGAGAGGTTGGCGCTCCATGAGCCTTTGGAATAGAGGCTTCCGGTAAGAGCCACGTCGAAATAGTCTCCGAGGACAAAGTAAAAACCTCCGTCCTTGAAGAAAAGACCGCGGGCCTGTTCCTCTCCGAAATTAGGGAAAAGCAGACCGCTGGCCCTGTCCGGACGCTTCGGTACAAATCCAAACGGCAGCATAAGAGGATACAGAGGCACATCCGCCAGCACCACGTAGGCAGGTCCGAAGACCGTCTTCTGCTTGGGCTGGGTCTCGACCTTGGCTTTCGTCATCCTCAGATAGAAATGAGGGTGGTCCGCATCACAGACAGTATATTTTCCGCCCGATATATTGATGGAGCGGTCCGGCATCATATTCAGATTGTCTCCACGCAACACTCCCTCCTCCTCCTCGGTAGTCATATTCCGAATCCTGGCTTTACCGGTCTTGAAATTATAGAAAACGTTGTCCATCGCGTAAGTCTTGCCTCCCTGGGTCATTTCCGGCTTGCCTGAAATCACCCCGGCAGTATCCGCAACTCCGGCGGCATACACCACCTGACGATCGACATCGTATTCCATATATTCTGCTGTAAGCTTCATATCTCCGTAAGAAACACTCGCATCCCCGTAGTAATAAATCATTTTGCGTCCCGAGGAAAAATCCTCTATCACCGAATCAACGGCAGTGGAGAAAGCCGGCATCTCCAGCATTCCCTTATGCACCGAGTCCTGCGCAAAAGACGGATCATACACCGCAGATGTATCTGCAACTGCTGCCGAATCAAGGACTGCGAGAGAATCCACATCAAGCAGAGAATCGACCGCCGCCTGCCCCGCCCGCATCAATGTATCCTTAACGGCGGCAGTCCTCATAATGGTCTGCGGGCCCGCTGTCCGGAGCGAATCCGGAGTCTGGGCAGCACTCTCTCGCCACAAAGCGGCAGCAAATACGAACAATACTGCAGCGGCCGTTCTCATCAATATTTTATGGGACTGCATTAAATCAAATGAGGGTATGAATTAATTCCGAGTGAATAATAATCGCGACAAATATAGTCTTTTTTACATTCCCAGCAAAACTCATTCCAAAGTTTTATTAACTTTGTCCGCGAAATGAAAAAAATTATCACGATACTGCTGCTGTCGATTACTCTGCCAACACTCCTGCCTGGCTCAAACCTATCCGCTCAGAACAAGCAAGTTGTGGAGTTAAAAACGGTCGTCATAGATGCCGGCCACGGAGGCCACGATCCGGGAGCCGTCAACGGAAGAATATACGAAAAAAACATTACTCTGTCGGTGGCCAAGCGGCTGGGAGAACTGATAAAACAGAATTATCCGGGCGTAAAAGTCATCTATACCAGAACCGACGACCGCTTCGTGGAGCTGTACCGAAGGGCTGAGATAGCGAACAAGAACAATGCCGACCTGTTTATTTCCCTCCATGTAAACTCCGCTGCCGACCGCTCAGCCAGGGGGCATGAAACATTCGTGATGGGACAGGACAAGAACAGCGACAACCTGGAAATATGCCAGCTGGAAAACAGCGTAATCGTATTGGAGGATGACTACACCTCAAATTATCAGGGGTTTGACCCTAACAACCCAGAATCATACATAATTTTCTCCCTCCTGCAGAACGCACACCTGGAACAGAGCCTGGATTTCGCAACACTGGTCCAGCAACGGGCAGATGCAGGCCCGGTAGGCAACAACCGAGGAGTAAAACAGGCCAATTTCCTGGTACTGTGGAAATGTACCATGCCGGCGGTTCTCATAGAAATGGGATTTATCTCCAACTCCACTGACATGCGCACTCTCACGGACAAGAACAGCCAGCAGCGCATAGCGTCCAATATTTTCAAGGCATTTCAGGCCTACAAGAAGAGCTACGACACCGACATATATCTTCCCCCTGCCGACGGTACACCTGGAAAGACGGAATCTGCGTCCGCATCCACAGCCTCCGGTAAATTCGGAATACAGATAATGGCCTCATCCTACCTTCTTCCTGCAGATGCAAAGGAATTCAAGGGATGGAGGTGCAGGCATATCAAGTCGGGAAGGAATTATAAATACTACATAGGTGAATACTCCTCACGGGACGAAGCCCTTAAGGCCCTGCCCAGGGTCAGAAACAGTTTC
>DVHI01000041.1 GCA_018712275.1 Candidatus Coprenecus avistercoris
GGATGTGCCCAACGTGGCCTGTGGACGCAGTAGCTTCGAGCACGTGGTGCCGCAACGGCAGCGAATAGCGGGAAACGGTGCCGTTGTGGAAGTGGCCGGGAGATAGGATGTTCCCTACGTGGCCTGCGGACGCAGTAGCTTCGAGCACGTGGTGCCGCAACGGCAGCGAATAGCGGGAAATGGTGCCGTTGTGGAAGTGGCCGGGAGATAGGATGTGCCCAACGTGGCCTGTGGACGCAGTAGCTTCGAGTACGCGGTTCCGCAACGGCAGCGAATAGCGGGAAATGGTGCCGTTGTGGAAGTGGCCGGAAACATTTTTAGATTCCTGCGCAGAAGTTGAACAGCTGCATGACGGATTCCAGTTCGTTGAAGTAGGTGTAGTTGGTCTTGGCGAACCCGCGGATCTGTTTCTTCTTTTCCGGGAAGAGTTTCAGGAAGGACTGGAGGCGGCAGGGGTACATCCTGCCTTCGGAGGTGAGGACGAACTCGGTCTTGTAGATGCACCTCAGGGTGAATGTTTCGTCGGGGCTGTATCTCCGAGTCCGGGTTTCAGGGACGCCGTCACGGCTGTACCTTACAGTGGTCTTGGCACCTGTCAGCCAGGTAAGATGATTGCCGCCTGAGAGTTCCTCGTTTTGTTTGTCGTTGCCGTATCCGTCAGGGTATTCCAACTCTATGGAAGCCAAGCTGGACAGAGTGATGCCGCCGTGCTCAGCGATGACCGTGACCCAGCAGGTATCGGCGGGGATGATGGTGCAGTCCCGGGTCTGTATCCGGACTATGTCCTCCTGACCGGCAACCATCATGGTGTCGCCTTTTTCATCCAGCATGTGTACTTTCTGAGTGAGGGTATGGATGTTTATCCTGCCTGTCTGCTCATCTCCGGACTGCAGGGTGACTGCGGTTTTCTCGAACACGGGCAGCAGATACTGTATGTCAGTGGGCAGGATGTCTTCGACCATCTGACCGGGTCTGGCCTTGTAATCCGTTACCATTTCCTGAGCACGGATCCGGGTGGATGTGAGAATAGAAAGTGTCAGCAGGATAGCAAGGTGTTTCATGGGCTGGATGATGAGTTAATATCGGAGGCCGGCGCAGTACTCGAACAGCATCCGCAGGGATTCGTCGTTGGTGAAGTCGGTGTAGTAGAGCTTCGTGTAGTCCCGTATGGCTTTTTTCTTCTCCGGGAAGGCCTTGAGGAAGGAACTGAGCTTACAGGGATAGATTTTCTCACCGATGGCGATGACGTACTGTGTGCTGTATTTGCATCTGACAGTGACCATGTCAGAATAGTTCCTGTAAGTAGGGCGCCCGTAATCTGAGTACATGACCATAGTGAAGGAGCCGGTGGTCGATATCTTGTCCTTAATGGAATTTAAAGCTTCGGTAGTGGGATCGGCCTCGGCGAACATGTCTATCTTGAGGGTCGGCATGATGCAGAGGGCGACGTCTCTATGCTCCAGTATCACGGTGAGGTACTTCCCGTCTCTTTTGATTATCGTGCGGTTGGAGGCGATAACGCGGTTGATGTCGTCTGAGATGGTGACGCCCACGGTGTCGCCTTCGGGGGAGATGGTGTGCAGGGTTCCGGTTGTGATGTTGGCGTTGACCAGCCCGACGTATTCATCTCCGTAGGATGTGAGGAGACGGCATTCCTCAAATTGCGGCAGGATGTATTTCATGCTGCGGGGGATGAGGTGGTCGAAGCGGGCCCCGTCCTTAACTAGAAGGTTTACAGTTCTTTCCTGTGTTTCTTGTGCCGCGGAGGACAATGTGCCCGCGATGACGGTCAGGAGCAGGATGAACAGATGTACAGTGCGGATTCTCATAGTTGTCAGGTTAAAGGTTTGTGGCTTTTATTCTTCTATAGGCGAGGATCTGAGAATTTCCATGGCGCGGTCGTAGAGGGAGTCATCGACCACTACCTCCACGGAGACGAGGTCGGTGTTGACGGCGCCGGTGGACCAGACGAGGTTCTCTCCGAGGACGAAGGCGGGGATGCCGTTCTCCTCTAGGACGCCCTTGCAGATATTGGCCGATATGGCGTTGTCGAATTTGCGGACTACTTTCATGGCTGTGTCGGTTTATTCTGTTTTTTGCTGATCTGCTTTCCCGGACTGGTCTGCGGTATCGCTGCTGCCGCTTCCGAAATCGTAGGGGTCGTCGTGCTGCTGTGCCGCGCCTTCCCCGATATCCTCGCGCAGGGCGTAGGTGATGTGGGAGGACAGGCGGAGGATGTCCTTGCGGTTGCCGCTGAGTATCAGGGGAGCGGTGCCCTTGGTGATGGTCACTCCGTCCTCGTAGGCCCTCATGAAGCGTGTGAAGTGGTTGCGGAGGCGGAAGGTGAGCTTCTCCCCGTCCTCATCGGTCTTTTCGTAGCCGAGACCTTCGAATGCGTTGATTATTGTATTCCTGTGGTCCTCGAAGTCCCCTTCGATCATTACCTCCTTCTTAACAAAGGTAAGACCCGGATAGACGGCTGCTATTGCCCCGAATATCAGAAGCATCTGCCACCATGCGCCTTCCTTGAGCATGCCGCCCTCGGACATCGGCATGAAGAGCTTCACCACGCTTTCTCCGCTCAGGAGAGTGACGATGCAGAGGACAACGGCTGCCAGGATTATGAAAACGAAGAAATATTTGACGGATCTGACGACCCTGCGGACTTTAGGACTCATGATTTTCGCTGTTTTTGATTAATTTTGCTGCAAATATAGCAAATCGTATTATTTTTGCCCCACATTAAAAGCAGATAAATAGAAATGGAAGAGAACAAAAGACCAGTGGGCTCCGGCACCACTCCCGAATGGACCTCTCAGAACAGTAAGTCTGACAATCCCAACAAGGGACTTAAAGTCACCGTTATAGTACTGGCCGTGGTGGCCGTAGTGCTGGCCGGTGTATTTGCGTACGTGTGGATAGACAGGCAGAAGATGATCGATGACCTGACTATCGACAAGCAGAACCTTACCAACGAACTTATCGAGCTGCAGGGTGAGTATGCCCAGCTCTCGTCCAACAACGACAGCCTCAATGTCCAGCTCGACCGCGAGCGCGAGAAGGTCAGCCAGCTGCTGGACCGCATCAAGCAGACCGACGCGGCCAACCGCAGCAAGATCCGTCAGTATGAGAAGGAGCTCGGTACCCTCCGCTCGATCATGAAGCACTATATCTTCCAGATCGATTCTCTCAATACCCTGAACATCGCTCTCCGCAAGGACGCCGAGCTGGCCCGTGCCGAGGCCGCCAAGTCAGCCGAGCGCTACCAGGAACTGAGCAAGACCACCGACGAGTACGCCAAGCTCGTGGAGCAGGGCTCCGAGATCAAGGGCCGCGGCATCAACATCGTCGGCATCAACGCCTCCAACAAGGAGACCGACCGCAGCAGCCGCATCAAGAAGCTCCGGACCTGCCTCTCGCTGATCGAGAACTCCATCGCTCCCAAAGGCCCCATGCGCGTGTACATCCGCGTCAAGGGACCGGACGGCATCCTGATGACCTCCGACCAGCAGCGCATCTTCGAGATGAACGGCGAGCAGCTCGTCTACTCTGAGTCGCGTGAGGTAGACTACCAGGGCGCCGAGGTGGAGGTATGCATCTACTTCGCTTCCGAGCAGTTCACCAAGGGCGTCTACACCGTCGAGGCCTACACCTCGTCCGGCCTGCTGGGCACCGGCGACATACTGCTGAGATAGCGTCGGTCAGCATCTACGGCATCCTGCGATTATCCTGCAATGATATACATCCACTTTCCCTTCTGCAAGTCGTTCTGCACCTACTGCGACTTCTATTCGGTCAGGGGAAAGGACAGGATAGCACAATACACACAGAGCCTTCTGCGGGAAATTTCCCTGCGGAAGGCTTTTTTATGCCAATGCACCTCGCCTGCCACGCTCTACGTCGGGGGCGGGACTCCCTCGCTCTGGCCGGTGGAGCAGCTGGGGGAGGCGGTGGCGGCGGTCTCTGCGGCACTCCGGGAGGGGGCGGCGGACTATGGACGTTCCTGCGGTGCTCCTGGAGGTGGCGGCAGAGCTGTCCCGGGAACATGGGATGGCCGGGGGGATGCCGGGATCTTCGCGGAATTTACCGTCGAGGTCAATCCGGACGATGTCACGGAGGCCTATGCCCGGGCCCTGCGGCAGCTCGGAGTGAACCGCGTCAGTATGGGCGTGCAGTCCTTCAGCGACCGCAGCCTGCGGTGGATGGCCCGGCGGCACAGTCCGGAGGGGGCGGTGGAGGCCTTCCGGGTGTTGCGCTCTGCCGGGTTCGACAATATCTCGCTGGACTTGATTTTCGGGTATGATCCGGTGGCTTGGGGGAGCGGCTCTTCTGCTGACGGGGGTGTAGCCGGGCAGTCACGTGCATCCTCTGACGGGAGTGTAGCCGGACAGTTACGCAGTTCCTCGGATAAAGAACTGATGCAGCTGTGGAGTGACGACCTGGATACCGTGCTGCGGCTGCGGCCGGAGCATATTTCCGCCTACCAGATGGGTATCGAGGAGGGCAGCGTCCTCGGAGAGATGGCTGTCGCCGGCCGCTACCTGGAGCCCTCCGACGAGCTGTGTGCAGCTCAGTACGCCCTCCTGCAGCAGCGCCTCGCCGCCGCCGGCTACCTCCAGTACGAGGTCTCCAATTTCTCCCTCCCCGGCCGCCGCGCCCTGCACAACAGCGGCTACTGGGACCGCAGCCCCTACATTGGCCTAGGGCCGGGAGCCCATTCCTTCGACGGGGACCGCCGCCGCTGCTGGAATGCTCCGGACCTCGACCGGTATATTGCTGTGTTCGGTGGGGGTTCCGCTTCGGGCGGTCTTTCTGCTTCCGGTGGAGTTTCTGCTTCGGGCGATGCCATTGCCACCGATGTCGCCCCGGCTTTTGATGGGGTTCTCCCTGTATCGGGTTGTGGTCCCGCTTCCGGCGCTGTTCCCATTACTGGTGATTTCCCTACTCCCGGTCACTGTGATTGTGCCGTGTCATCCGTGGTGTCAGAAGAGACCCTTACCGACGAGGACGTCCTTACCGAGACCATTATGCTCGGTCTTCGCACCGTGGACGGCCTGCCATTAGATGTCCTAGTTGCCATGTGCAGATCGTCGTCTACCGTGCCTGATAGTCGCTCCGGGTCCGTTCAGCCATCGTCGTCTACCGTGCCTGGTAGTCGCTCCGGAGCCGCAGAAAACACGTGCCATTCCCTTCTTTCGCAACTTCCACGCCCTCTGCGGACCTCTGTCGACCGCCTTCTGGCCACCGGCTTCCTCATTCTCCGCGAAGGCCGCCTGTCCATTCCCTCCTCCCGCCTCTTCATCAGCGACTCCATCATCCGCGAGCTGCTGTAGCGCCGTCCCGCACCACCCCCTGACAGCCGCTTCTTCTTAACCCCTTCGGAAGGAGTAAGCAAACGGCCCTTTTCCGCCACTCCTTCCGAGGGAGTGAATTTCGCGAATCCTCGCCACAGCACTCCGTACGGCCATTCTGTCCTTATTCCACCTCCTAACTCCTTCCAAAGGAGTGCCGCAAATGTACATTTTCCCTACTCCTTCCGAAGGAGTGAAAGGTGGGACGAAAATGCGGGGAAACTGCGCACCTTTGGAAGGTGGTAGAGTTGGCTGGGTATGCTGGTTCGGCGATTGAATGTGACCGAAAATGAATCGTTCGCACGGGGCGGTTCTGGAATGCTCTGATTCTCATGCGGTTGATGACTAGGGCTGTGGAAGCCAGCGGTTTTAAAACGGACCAAAGCACGCGGCTCTTCGGGAATATGCTGGAAATCAAGAATTTGTGAGAATGTGGTGTGCGAGCATTTCAAAATGTCTGTCGGGAGTGTATGCCCGGAATGTCAGGAAGTGTTCGGAAGTGTCCGCCCGAAGGTGTTCGAAAACGGACAGGTGTCCGATATCGGACACTTTTGAAAAAGTGTAAGATGCACGTTGTCAGTGTGTTGTGTTTTTGGCACGGCGGTTGTGGCGGGCTGTTCGGGGAGAAAAGTGTCCGCTGAATGGAGGGTGATCATAAAAGTGCATGGGAACGGACGATGAGAGCAGGCAGCACAGATGAGGCAGACGAAGTGGATGGACGATGTGGACGGACGAAGAGAGCGGACGACGCGGACGGAGACGGACAACGGAATCGATGAAGCAAACTTGAGTGGACGATGTGACGGGAGACGGGTCGGATGACAGCAGACGTGGGTAGGTGGCGGATCGGACTCGTAGGCGAGAGTGAATGACGGGGCGGACGACGCGGACGGGATTGGACGACTTGAGCTGGTGGCGGATCGGACTCGTAAGCGCGAGTGAATGA
Organism: Candidatus Coprenecus avistercoris; assembly: GCA_018712275.1. GTDB lineage: Bacteria > Bacteroidota > Bacteroidia > Bacteroidales > UBA932 > Coprenecus > Coprenecus avistercoris. Next base: position 6,298 of record DVHI01000041.1, read on the forward strand.
CGTAAGCGGGCGACGGGCCGAAGACACAGACGGGGCGGACGAAGTAGATGGACGACGATGAGAGCGGGCGAAGCGGATGGACAACGTGCACGGACGAAGGGAGCGGGCGACGTGAGCGGACAGCCCTATGCGAAGATTAACGGAAACAGAAAACACAACCGATATGAAATTAGGATTATACTTCAGACAGGCGTGGTACAACCTCAGGGAGAACCGGGTGTACAGCGCGGTGTTCATTGCCGGAACGGCCCTTTCGCTGGCGCTGGTGATGGCGTTTCTGACTGTGCTGTCGGCCAGGGTGGTGAATACAGTGCCGGAGACGCACAGGGACAGAATGATGGTTCTCAATTCATTGGCCGAGAATACCAGCGAGACTTATTATCAAAGCGGAGTCACTTCGAAATTCGCCGAGCTGTTCATGCAGGATGTGCCCGGAGTGGTGGCCTGGTCTCTGACAAATAACGCTGCCGGAGGTTTTGTCGTACTGGAGAGTGAGGATGAGGAGATGACAAAGGTGTTCGGCAAATGTGTGGACATGGACTTCTGGAAGATGTTCGACTATGACTTCATTGAGGGACGGGCGATATCTAGGAACGGTATGGTGCCCAATACTGCTGAGGCTGTGTTGTCTGAATCCACAGCGATGAGTCTCTTCGGCCGGACGGATGCGGTGGGCGAGACTGTTTATTACGGCGGATACACTCTGACAGTCTGCGGTGTTGTACGGGACGTGCCGATGAGCGCGGCTATGGCATACGCCGGAGTATGGATGCCTTCGAGCCTGAATACCAGTGAAGGTTTCTCGCCGAGCGGATTACTGGGAATGGGCACGGTGCTGATTCTGGCGGAGGACAAATCGGATTTCAGCAGAATCAAGGAAGAGATTACATCCAGGGTGAGCAGGTATGCCGAGGCCAATGATATGACGCTGGAGCTCAAGTTTTTTGACTCCTACCGCGAGTCGCTGTTCACCTGGAGCGAACTGAGTTCGGCGGCATATACGTGGCTGGGTATCGGAGTAGTGCTGATTATTCTCATAGTGCCGCTGATGAACCTCTCCGGTATGGTCTCCTCCCGCATGGATGCCCGAATGACCGAGTTCGGTACCCGCAAGTCCTTCGGCGCCGGACCCCGTTCGATAGTGGCCCAGATAACGGGTGAGAATCTGCTGATGACCCTGATTGGCGGAGTCGTGGGCCTGGTGGCCGCATGGCTGATAATAGTCCTTTTCTCACGTCAGCTGAATATGCTCGTTCCGGGCAGTTTCCTGGACAATGTCTCGGATGTCGGCCTGATTCCTGAAACGGGATTCTTTGACTTCCGGGATTTCTTCAAGCTGTGGCTGTATGCGGCACTCCTGGGAATTATACTGGTTCTCAACCTGATATCGGCTCTCATCCCTGCCGCCAAGGTCATCCGCCGACCTATCACCGAATCGTTGAATTATAAAAAATGACAGATATGCTTAGACAGATATTCAAACAGCTGTGGTTCTACCGCAGGAGCAATTCCTGGCTGTTCATCGAGCTGGTGATCATAATCGCCGTCTCCTGGTTCCTCGTCCACCAGACATGGACTCCCCGCTACCGCATCAACAACGTGCCGGACGGGATAAAGTCCGAGGGCGTGTACATCGTATCGTTCGACCTGCTTCAGCCTGGTCACAAGGATTACGACCCGCAGGCTGACGGCGAGGAGGCATGGTCCAGGGACTTCAGCCGTATAATGGACCGGATCCGCAGCATGCCGGAGGTGCAGTGCGCGGTGCCCACAACGGATTTCTTCCCTGGGTTAGGACCTGTTTCCGCAGGAGGCCTTCAGCTTGACAGTCTGACGTACCTCTCCCTGTTGGCCATTGACAGGCCTATGGGTGAGAATGATTTCGAAGTATTCGGATACGAGGTCGTGTGGCCGAAGTACGGCAGGATAGACGATTCGCAGCCCATGTCGATGATTATCACCGAGGACCTTGCCGAGTATGTTTTCCCGGGCGAGAATCCGATAGGGAAGAATCTCGAGTCGGCATGCGCGGAGCCTGATTGGGAATACGGCTGGACAACTCCGATAGTGGGAGTAATCCGCAGCATCAGGCAGTCGGGCAGCTCGGACAATATTCCCGCAGTATTCATGAGCGTCCCTGATTTCGCCGCATACGCCATGGGTGAGATATGCTGCGCTTTCCGCCTCAATCCTGACGTGGATGCGGATAAGTTCCTGGCGGATGCCTCCCGGGAGTGGAGAAAATCCCTTCGTTTCGGCAACTACCGGATCGAAGACGTGTTCAGCTATCAGGAACGTATCGACGGCAATGTGCGGATGGATGTGCTGGACCGCAATTTTATCTGGAGCGCGGTATTTATCTTTTTGATACTCAATGCTCTGCTGGCAGTTGCCTCTACCGGTTGGCTCCGGATGGAGGAGAGGCGTGGCGAGATAGGTGTACGCAGGGCAATGGGAGGCTCTCCCTCAGGTATTCTCCTATACTACATAGGCGAGGTGTGGATTCTCTTCGCGGCAGCGGCTGTCCTCGGAATCCTGATAACGGTCAATGTCCTGCTCATAGGCAAGATTGACATTACCTTACCTCAGAGTTTTGCAGGCAGCCTGCCCCTCAACGCCGCTGACTTCCCCCTGCTCTTCGACCCCGTGGCGCACTTCCTCGCGGTGGAGGGCATTGTCCTGGGTCTTCTGCTCCTGGCAGTGACCGCGGCCATCCTCATCCCTGCCGCCGGAGCCCTCCGCAAGCCTCCCGTCGAAGCCCTGAGGGATGAGTAATGGTAAAATCAGAAGGACAATAAGACGTGAAAGAAGAAGTAAGTGGGGAAGCGAATGAGAAAGTGAAAGAAGAAATGAAAGAGAGAAAGAAAAAGAAAAGGAAAAAGTAAAGCAGACCGAAATACGAATAAAGGCTAAGAATAAGAAACAATTTCAGATAAGATTCAGAGAAGATTTTCATGCAGATAATTTGATTTGACGAGCGAAGCGAGTGGTAAGTCCTCCCCTACGCCAGGGGAGGATTTAGGAGGGGTGGTCGAAAGCGAGGATTTTTCTTCTCGAAAAAGGATAAAACAGAATAGAAGTAAAATGTAAAAAAACCATGGATAGAGAACTTACCAACAAAGAAAAATGGCAGGACCGCCGCAAAATCATTCTCCGCTGGAGCCTCGGAGGCGCCGTCGCGGTAGTGGCGGTGGTGCTGCTGGCAGTGCTGATCCAGCCCTCGGTGCGGGAGAGCAGCCTGCGGCTGGCTACGGTGGACACCGGCTCGATAGAGTTTGCGGTGTCGGCTACCGGAAAGGTGGTGCCGGGCTACGAGGAGATCATCAACTCCCCGATTACCTCCCGCGTGATGGAGGTCTACAAGCGGGCCGGCGAGGTGGTGCAGGCAGGCGAGCCGCTGCTGCGTCTGGAGCTCTCAGAGGTGCAGACCGAGTATGACAACATGCTGGACGAGGAGCGGATGAAGGAACTGAAGCTCGAGCAGCTGCGCATCACCAACCGCAACAATCTCTCGGAGATGGAGATGAACATCGAGATACAGGAGATGGAGCTGGACCGCAAGGCCGCCGCCCTGCGCAACGAGAAGTATCTGGACTCGCTCGGAGCGGGTACTCCGGACAAGGTGCGTGAGGCCGAGCTGGACTACACGGTGTCGAGCCTCAAATTAGAGGACAACCGCCGCAAGTTCCAGAACCAGCGGGACCTGGCCGCCGCCGATGAGGCCGTGGCCGAGCTGGAGCTCTCGATCTTCCGCAAGAACAAGGAGCAGACCCGCCGCCGGCTCTACGATGCCGGTATCCGGGCTCCCTATGCTGCGACCCTTACGTTCATCAACAGCGAGATAGGTGCCCAGGTGGGGCAGGGCGAGAAATTAGCGATGCTGGCCGACCTCACCCGCTTCAAGGTGGAGGGCGAGCTGGGCGACATGCAGGCCGGCAAGATAGCCGAGGGCTACCGGACCACAGTGCTGGCCGGACGGGACACCCTCACCGGCATGGTGTCGGTACTCTCCCCGATGTCCACCGACGGCCTGATATCCTTCACCGTACAGCTCGACGACGAGTCGGCCCCGGCTCTCCGTTCAGGGCTCAAATGCGACATCTACGTGGTCTACGCCTACCGCGAGAATGTCCTCCGCCTGCCCTCGGGCACATATTACAAGGGTGAGGGCAATTACGACCTCTTCGTCCGCGAGGGTGACCGTCTGGTCCGCCGCCGCGTGGCTCTCGGCGAGGCCAACTACGACTATGTGGAGGTCATCTCCGGCATCGAGCCGGGCGAGCAGGTGGTCATCTCCGACATGCAGGACTACGCCAAGCAGCCTGAACTGAAGATCAAACCCTCTAAAAAGAAATAAGTTATGAAACTCGGAGTATATTTCAGGGAGTCGTGGCACAACCTCCGCACGGACAAGCTCTACACGCTGGTCTACATCATCGCCGTGGCCTTCTCGCTGGCAATGGTCATGACCTACCTCACTGTGGTGGCCATGCGCACTCAGAACAGTTATCCTGAGACGCACCGGGACCGGATGCTCTCGATACCGCTGATCTATCTGGAACTCGGTACGACGAGCTCGATGGAGCAGTCTGTGAGCAAGGATTTCATCGCTCAGTTCCTGTCCGAGCCGCTGCCGGGAGTGGAGGCGTGGACAGCCGTGAAAACGGAGGAATTCAAGGTCTATAACTCTGCGGGTGAGCCCCTGAAGATGGTAGTGGAGTTCATCGACAGCAGTTTTACGGATATATTTCCGCTGGAGGTGCTTTACGGCGGGCCGATTACCGCAGACGGAGCGCTGCGCAATGTGCCCGATGTACTGATGGCGGAGTCCGCGGCAGTCGCTCTGCTCGGACGCAAGGACGTGGTGGGTGAGAGCCTCTTCTTCAATAACAAGGAGTACCGTATATGCGGAGTGGTGAGGGACGTGCCCCAGACGGCCACCTACGCCTTCGCACAGATATGGGTTCCCGACACTGAGCCTACGCTGATGGATGTGCAGTTGAGGGAGTGGGCTTTGGCCAATAACAATAATGTCATGGTAGGCCCCTACGAGATAGAGCTGCTGGCCGGCAGCCGCCGGGACTTCTCCGCCATCCGCTCGGAGATGCAGGACCGGATAGACAGGTACAATCAGTCCGGAGTCTCCTCCTGGAAACTCTCTCTGGCGTACGGTATGCCCACGGTGCGGGAGAGAATCTTCATGTATGACAGTGCCGCGGCCTATACCTGGATAGGAGTGGGAGTGGTGCTGCTGGTGCTTCTCGTTCCGGTGTTCAATCTCTCGGGGATGACCGGCTCCGGAATGGAGGCCCGCATGGCCGAGTTCGGAGTCCGCAAGTCGTTCGGAGCCTGGCGCGGAGCGATAGTCCGGCAGATTGTCGGGGAGAATCTGCTGCTGACCCTTATCGGGGGAGCGGTCGGCCTGCTGCTGTCCTACCTTCTGCTGTACCTGCTGCAGGATGAGCTCTACGACCTGCTGCCGCTGAACTCCATGGTCGAATTCGGATTTTTCGAATTTATCCCGGCTCCTGCATTTACCTTCCGGAGCTTCTTCAAAGTCAGCCTGTATCTTCTGCTGCTGGTGCTTGTGCTGGTGGTCAACCTGCTCTCGGCCCTTGTGCCCGCATCCAAGGTCATCCGCCGTCCCATCACCGAATCGTTGAACTCTCAAAGATAATCCGCTATGCTTAGACAGATACTATCACAGATATGGTACTACCGCCGCAGCAGTCTGTGGCTGCTGTGCGAGCTCGTAGTGATATTCATAACCTCGTGGTTCCTGGTCAACGAGATATGGACCGCACATTACCGTGCGCATTCCACGCCATACGGATATGATTATGAAGGGGTGTATATCGCCGAGTTGGAACCGCTGAGTGACGGCCAGCCCGGCTACGCAGCCGATAACGATACATACGAGGCCAGTGCCGCAGCCCTTGCCCGCTTCGGGCAGACCATCCTGCAGATGCCGGAGGTGAGCGCATGCGCCGTTACGGGCATGTCCCTTCCCGGCCTCAGTACCTATACCGCCAATATGCAGTATCCCATGGACACTGCCGGAGCGTATATTGAATTTACTTTTCATTCCCGTCAGGCCGGAGAACCGGATATGGAGCTCATGGGCTACCGTCAGGTATGGCCGGAGAAAGCCCCGATAGAGGATGCACCCGGAACCTGCGTGATATCCTCCGACCTGGCGCAGCTGCTTTTCCCCGGAGAGAATCCCGTGGGCCGCCGTTTTTCAGATGCCTCGACCTCTCCCGATGCCGTAAGCCAGTACAGCTGGGTGATATCCGGGGTGGTGGAGCCTATCAAGCACAGCCTTACCGAGGAGCCCCGCCCGATGGTACTGTATGCCTATCCCAATATGCTTCAAGCCCCTTACGCCCCGCCCTGCTTTATATTCCGCCTCCGTCCGGGAGTGGATGCGGACAGCTTCATAGAACAGGCCGGCCGGACCTGGGAGCGGGAGATGCCCTACGGCAACTGGCGGGTGTCCGCCGTGACCCCGATGCCGGAGTTTATGCGGAAATACATTTTCCTGGACAACTTCAAGTGGAAGGCCCTCTGGGTGTTCCTGGTGGTCAATGTACTCATCGCCGCGGCTTCCTTCAGCTGGCTAAGACTGAGGATGCGGCGCCCCGAAATAGGGGTGCGGCGGGCCATGGGCTCGACGGCCTGGAGGATTGCCCTGCAGCAGCTGGGGGAGGCCTGGATAGTCTATGCCGCTGCGGCGGTCCTCGGCTGGATTCTTACTGCCAATATCATATTGATCGCTAAAATCAGCATTACCGGCGGCTCCTCGATGACCCTGCAGTCGGTGCGCGACAGCCTGCCGCTGCTCTACGACCCGACGGTGCATTTCCTCGCGGTGGCCGGAATAGTGACGGCGGTGCTGCTGGCTGCGGTGACCCTCGCGGCCCTGATTCCCCTCGGCAAGGCTCTGAGGGAGAGGACTGCCGATATTTTAAAGGACGAATAAATCAGAAAAAGGAGAAAATATGAAACTTGGAATGTATATAAAAGAGGCGTGGTACGACCTGCGCAAGTCGAGGGTGTACAGCGCGGTCTATATCATCGGTACGGGCTTCTCGCTGGCGCTGGTGATGGCTTACCTGACGGTGCAGTCGATGCACTTCGACAACTCCTATCCGGAGGTGCACAGGGACCGGATGCTGGTGATTCCCACGTTTATGGAGTCTCAGAAGGGTTCTCAGGGCGGATCCAATGCGATGGTCAGCCAGGTGTTCGTCGACCGCTTCATCCGGAACGAGCCGGTGGAGGGGCTGGAGACTCTGACAACCGTGGCGTTTAGAGACGCGGTAGTGGCCAATGACCTGGGTGAGGCTGTGGGCAGTGTGGCCTCGGACGTGGATATGGAGTACTGGAAGGTCTTCGGCTTCGACTTTCTCTACGGGCACGCCCTCTCGGAGACGAGCTACAATCAGGCTGCTCCCGAGGCAGTGATCTGCGAGTCGCTGGCCAGGACTCTGTACGGCAGGGAGGATATAGTGGGGGAGAGGCTCTTCATCGACGCCAAGGAATACAAGGTGTGCGGAGTGGTGCGGGATGTGCCGCAGACGGCTTCGCTGGCCTTCTCCCAGCTGTGGCTGCCGGATCTGGAGGGAGATTCCAGAAGCTCTCTCGAACAGTGGATAGGCCGTCCTACCATGATGGGAGAGTACTTCGTGTATCTGCTGGCCCGGGACGGGAGTGACTTCGGGACTATACGGAAGACGTTGGAGGACAGGCTCGAAAGGTACAACAACGGCTCGGACGTGGAGTATGAGCTGTCCTTTCAGTCAGGGATACCCTCGGTAAGGGAGATGGCCCTGAGGTGGACAGGCATGACATCGGCCTCGTTCACATGGATAGGAATAGGTATCATGTTCTTCATCCTGCTGATACCGATGATCAATCTTTCGGGCATGGTGGGCTCCCGGATGGAGGCCCGCATGGGCGAGTTCGGAGTGCGCAAGTCCTTCGGAGCCTGGCGCGGAGATGTGCTTCAGCAGATTACGGGCGAGAACCTGCTGCTGACCCTGCTCGGGGGAGTGCTCGGGCTGGTGCTCTCGTACGTGCTCCTGGGCGTGTTCTCGGAACAGTTCAACGGCATGGTGCCCGGAGAGGCCATGGCTATGGCTTTCACCATGGAGAAGGTGGAGGCGGCGGTATTCTCCGTCAGGGATTTCTTCAAGCTCAAGCTGTATGTGCTGCTGCTGGCCATAGTGCTGGTGCTCAATGTCGTCTCGGCGCTGATACCTGCCTTCAAGGTTATCCGCCGGCCCATCACGGATTCGTTGAACTCTGTAAAGTAATTGGATTATGTTTAAACAGATACTCAAACAACTCTGGTTCTACCGCCGCGGCAATGCGTGGCTTTTCGTGGAGATGACCCTCATCGCGGCTGCCTCATGGTTCCTGGTCAATGCCGTGTGGCCGGGTATTTACAGGACTTCCCTGCCGGACGGCTATGAGACCGACGGAGTGTATGCCGTCTCGCTGAACCGCCTGAGTGAGGGACAAAACGGCTACCGTCCGGAGATGGACACTCCGGAGCAGAGATCCGTGGACTTCCACCGTATAGGCAATGCTCTCAGGGAGATGCCCGAGGTGCAGGACGCGGCTCCGGTGGGGGCTACTCTTCCCGGATTGAATTACAGCAATTATAACAGGGCAATTATGGTAGATACTGTAAACAGGTATGGTTATTCCTACGCCTATCACATCCGCGAGGCAGGGGCAAGTGACCTGGAACTTTTAGGATACCGTCAGGTGTGGCCGCAGGGTGCTCCGATAGAGGATCTTCCGAACACCGTGATTATCACGGAGGATCTGGCTCAGGCCCTTTTCCCCGGAGAGAATCCCGTAGGCCGCCGGCTTTCACAGTTCAGCACTTACGAGGAATACGGCTGGCGCATATCCGGTGTAATAGCTCCCGTGAAAGTGGAAAAGGACAAGGAGTACCGGAGTTTCGTGATGTATGCCGGTTCCGACATCGTGGCTCTCGATGAGGGAATGTCCGTAGTATGGATATTCCGTGTCGCTCCCGGTGTGGACGAGGACGCCTTCATCCAGCAGGCCAAGAAGACCTGGCGGGAGGACCTCGCTTTCGGCAACTGGAGGGTGGCTTCCGTCATGCCGTTAGAGGAGAATCTGGAATCAGCCGTTACTGACACCTTTATGTGGAGGGCCCTCTTCATTTTCCTGCTCGTCTGCATACTCATAGGAGTGGCCTCCTTCGCATGGCTGCGCACCCGTGAGAGACGCGGCGAGATAGGGGTGCGCAGGGCTATGGGCGGATCCTGGGGCGCTCTGGTGATACAGCAGCTTTCCGAGGTATGGATGCTATGGCTCGTGGCGATGCTGCTGGGACTGGTGATTGTCCTGAATATCCTGATCATAGGTAAGGTGAACTTCTGTGCATCTGCCCTCTATGACGGATATCTCCTGGACCTGACCAGAGAAAGGCTGTCGGTGCTTTTCGATCCTGTCCGGCATTTCCTCGCTGTTTCCGGGATTGCGGCGGCCGTGATGCTGGCGGTCGTGACCCTCTCGACCATTGTTCCTGTGGCCGGGGCCCTGAAGGAGTCGCCCGCCGATGTGCTGAAGGACGAGTAAATTTTAACTTTTTGAAAATATTTAAAAACAAATAAAATTTAAGAATTATGATCAAGCTTATCGAAATTTCCAAAATCTACAGAACCTCCGAGATCGAGACCATGGCTCTCGACAACATCAACCTCGAAGTGCGCGAAGGAGAATTTGTAAGTATCATGGGCCCCTCCGGCTGCGGCAAGTCCACCCTGCTCAACATCGCCGGACTGCTCGACGAGCCCTCTTCCGGTACCGTGGAGCTGCACGGCAAGCCCGTCTCGGGCCTCAATGCCAGGGAGGCCGCCCGCTTCCGCAACACCGAGCTCGGATTTGTCTTCCAGAGCTTCCACCTGATCCCCTCGCTCAATGTCCTGGACAACGTGCAGATGCCCCTGCTGTACCGCAGGATGGGTGCGACCGAGCGCAAGGAGCGTGCCCTGAAGATGATTGAGGCCGTGGGCCTGAGCCACAGGGTAAAGCATTTTCCCTCGCAGCTCTCCGGCGGTCAGTGCCAGAGGGTGGCTATCGCCCGCGCCCTGGTCGGAGATCCCTCCATCATCCTGGCGGACGAGCCCACCGGTAACCTGGACTCCAAGATGGGTGCCGAGGTCATGGAGCTCCTGCACGAGGTCAACAAGCAGCGCGGCAAGACCATCCTGATGGTGACCCACAACGAGTCCCAGGCCAAGCAGACCGACCGCATCATCCGCATGCTCGACGGCCGCATCATCGGGTAGGGTACTGCAGCGGCAGCGGAACCTGCATTTTCCTGCCGTTGCGGAAATACGGGGCATCCATATTGTCACTATACATTTTAGGTGTGCGGCAATATGTTGAGAATGAATAAGATATGAAATTGAGAAAATGTTAGGACAGGGGAAAATGAGCATTATTGGGCAAAATATGGGGCACTTAACATTTTGGAGAGATACTAAGTGCTTGATAAATTGGCACTTGAAATATGACGAAAATGCATAGTGATAACAATTATGATAATTGAAAGAGAAACAATGAAACGTATTTTTCGAACAAAGGTGATGATGAGCGCGGCGGTGCTGCTGCTGATGGCGGCGATGTCCGGGCAGCAGAGGCTGGCGGCGCAGGAGGCCGGCGGACAAGTGCCGGGTGTGGAGCAGGCCGAAGGAAAGCGGGGCGGCGTGATGCAGCTTACCCTCGAGGGGGCGATGGACCTGGCGTGCAGTCAGTCAGTTGATGCGGCGGTGGCGCTGAACCAGCTGAAGAGCGCGTACTGGCAGTTCCGGACCTACAAGGCGGAACGGCTGCCGGAGCTGATCTTCAACGGGACGCTGCCGACGTTCAACAACAACTACAATTCCTATCAGAATGCCGACGGAACCTACAGTTACGTGCGCAGCAACTGGCTGGGACTTACCGGAGAACTGTCCGTGACCCAGAACATTCCGTTCACGGGAGGTACGGTCTCGCTGAGCACCGGCCTGGACATGACGCGGCAGCTGGGTGCTAATGCTTACAACGAGTTCATGTCCATTCCCGTGGCCCTGACCCTGACCCAGCCCCTGTTCTCGGTCAACCCATTCCGCTGGGACAAGAAGATCGAGCCGGTGCGCTACGCCGAGTCCCGCGCGGCCTACTCCGAGGACATGGAGACGGTCAAGATGAACACTATCGCGTATTTCTTCGACTATGTCCTGGCGACGGAGAATCTGATGATAGCCGAGCAGAACCTCGAGAACGCCGACAAGCTCTACGCCATCGCTCAGGAGCGCCGCAAGATCGGCCAGATATCCGAGACCGAGCTGATGCAGCTGAGCCTTTCCGCCCTGCAGGCCAAGGCCGATGTGACCGAGCGGCGCAGCAACCTGAACGGAGCGATGTTCAACCTCCGGGCCTTCCTCGGCCTCTCCGAGCAGGACACCATCGAGGCCGTGCTGCCCGAGGCCATTCCCCTGCCTATGCTGGACTACGATGACGTGCTGAGCCGGGCCCTGGCCAACAGCTCATTTGCCCAGAACATCCTGCGCCGCAAGCTCGAGGCCGACTACAGCGTGGCTACGGCCAAGGGACAGCGCTACCAGGTGGACCTGAACGTGACCGTCGGCTACTCCGGCGTGAACCGCGAGCTGGCCATGGCCTACAACGACATCCGCGACCAGGAGGTCGTCTCGATAGGCCTGTCGATACCGATTCTCGACTGGGGCAAGCGCAAAGGGCAGGTCAAGGTGGCCGAGAGCAACCGCGACGTGGTCCGCTCCCAGCTTCAGCAGGAGGAACTCAATTTCAACCAGAACATCTTTCTGCTCACCGAACAGTTCAACAACCAGGCCGGCCAGCTGGACCTCGCCCGTGAGTCCGACCGCGTCGCCTCCGCCCGCTACCAGGCCTCCGTCGAGTCCTTCCTCATCGGCCGCATGAGCGTGCTCGAACTCAACGACGCCCGCGACGCCAAGGACCTCGCCCGCCAGGACTACGTCCAGCAGCTCTACTACTATTGGTACTACTACTACAACATCCGCTCCGTCACCCTCTGGGACTACGCCACCGGCACTCCCATCCAGGCCGACGTGGACGCCCTCCTCGCCGACGAAAAATAGCCGATTCTGTTTTGTAAAGTGCGGTTGATTGTCAGTACCATAAAATCGCAATTTGGAAATTTGGCGCGATTCTACTTGGGAAATTTGGCGCGGCGGGAGGTGAAAAGCGGGAGGAAGGCGAGATTGAAAGGAATTTTTCCGTAAATTTGCAGGATAAATGCAAATTCGGGATAATATGAAGTATAAAAGGGTATTGCTCAAGCTCAGCGGGGAGAGCCTCGGGGGCAATGAGGGACGCGGCATCGATGAAGGGATGCTGGCCCGCTATGCCGCAGAGGTGGCTCAGGCCGTCAGGAGCGGAGTGCAGGTCGCCATCGTAGTGGGCGGCGGCAACATTTTCAGAGGACTTTCAGGTGCGGGCAAGGGTTTTGACCGCGTGGGCGGTGACCGCATGGGTATGCTCGCGACGGTGATCAACAGCCTAGGCCTGGCAATGGCTATCCGCAGTGCCGGAGTGGACGCGGAGGTATTTACCTCGACCCCGATGAAGCCTATCGCCGAATATTATACCAGGGACAATGCCGTAGCGGCCATGGAGCGCGGGGCGGTGGCCCTCATCGCCGGAGGCACCGGCAATCCCTTCTTCACCACTGACTCCGCGGCGGCCCTGAGAGCCTGTGAGATAGGAGCCGGTGCACTGCTGAAGGGCACCCGCGTGGACGGGGTCTACACTGCCGACCCGGAGAAGGACCCGACAGCCACAAGGTACGACGAGCTGACATTTGACAAGGCCCTCTCGGACGGGCTGAAGGTCATGGACAGCACCGCATTTGCCCTGTGCAAGGACAACGACATGCCCATCGTGGTCTTCGACATGAACCGCGAGGGCAATCTGCAGCAGCTGCTTGCCGGCGGAAAAGTCGGCACGCTGGTGCACAAGTAGACAGAACGGAGGAAATAATTTCTAAATCACAATATTATGGCAGACAATGCAAAAGACATCATTGCCTCAGCAGTGAAAAAGATGAACGAGGCCGTCAACTATCTGGAAGAGGACCTCAAGACCTACAGGGCCGGCAAGGCCAACCCGTCAGTGTTCAACAACGTAATGGTGGACTACTACGGCAACCCGACCCCCGTGCCCCAGGTGGCCAGCATCACCGTGCCCGACGCCCGTACGATGCTGATCCAGCCCTGGGAGAAGAACATGATACCCAAGATCGAGAAGGCCATCATGGATGCCAACCTCGGTTTCACTCCCCAGAACAACGGCGAGCACATCCGCATCAACGTTCCGCCCCTCACTGAGGACCGCCGCAAGGAGCTGGTGAAGAAGTCGAAGGCAGCCGGCGAATCGGCCAAGATCTCCATCCGCAACGCCCGCAAGGACGCCAACGACCAGCTGAAGAAGGCCCAGAAGGACGGTATGCCCGAGGATGTGGCCAAGGACGCCGAGAACGACGTGCAGAAGGAGGTCGACAACTTCAACAAGAAGATCGACACCATCCTTGCCAACAAGGAGAAGGAAATAATGACAGTGTAAGTTTAAAGATAAGCAATGACAAATTTTTGGAAACTGATAGGAACAGCGGCAGTCGCTGTAAGTGTCCTGGCGGCTTGTGATGACGGGACTATTACCCCCGTGGCTCCTGAGCTCGGAGAGATTGCAGTAAGTCAGGATAAAATCGGAGTAGGACATCAGATCGTCCTTACGGTTCAGGACAAGACCCCCGTAGTCGGCAATCTATACAGCATAGATCCAGTATGGACTGTCAACGGCAGTGAGATTATGGATATCTACACCAGCTATGAGTACGTTGGCGGCATCGGCCGTTATACCTGCTATTACGTGCCCATGAACACAGGTGTGCTGGATGTGTCGCTCAGCGTAGATATGCGTTTCAATGACGCGCCTGTAGGAGAGGAGGAGAAGTCAGTATCTGTCTCCAGACAGCTGGAGGTGGTGCCCTGCGATGCCCGTAACTCATTCTGGGGAGATTCGGTAGCCATAACGGTATATCGTGAGCCCGGGCTCGGCAGACACGGTTCGGAAGATGAGTACACAGGCCCCGGTCTCAGTTCCATCGCCGGTATAACCAACTATGACATAAACAGTGTCAATCTGACTTATAGGTTTAACGGTGGTGAACTGTATGAAATCAGCGAGGTGTTCGCTCTTTCGACAGCCACAGGCGGTTACGGTTATATCGCCGAGGTATTTGATTTTGCTCTCAAGACACTGGAGACTGAGTTTGCTGGCAGCAGCATCGCCGGCAGGAGCGTGGAGCCTCTGGATACCCAGAAGACCGACTGTATAGACGTGGCCAACAAGTATTCCCGCGGAGAGGTTCTCACCACAGAGGAAAGTGCCTTGCTGGGAGAGGGCATCATCAGGGGATGGGTTAGGATAGCATCCGCCATGTCTACGGAAAACACTTCGATACGTTTCACAACCGGAGCCACGGAACTTCAGCCCAATGGCGGAACGGTGAACGTAGTACTGACGTATTCGGAAAAATAACCTGAAAGTTATTTTTTCAACTGCCGCTCCATAGAAGCGCGGTGGATAGTCGTAAAGATCTCGGTGATAAAATCTTCATCGAGGTCTTTTTCTTTTGCCATGCCGCGGACGCGGGCCAGGACAGAATTCCAGCGGCCGGTCTGCAGGACGGTCAGGCCGCTGCGCTCCTTGATACGGCCGATGGACTCGGAGATGCTCATCCGCTCCGCCAGCAGGTCGATGAGGGAGGCGTCTATCCGGTCAATGCCGGTGCGCAGGTCGTCTATGGCCGCGGTGGCCTCCGCATCCGGGGTGGAGGTGCTGCGCATCCTCAGGCGGCCGAGCATCTCTCTGAGGGCCTCCGGAGTAATCTGCTGTGCGGCGTCGCTCAAGGCCCGGTCCGGGTCGGGATGCACCTCCACCATCAGCCCGTCGAAGCCCATGATCAATGCCTGACGCGCGATGTCCTCCACCAGGTCGCGGCGTCCCGTGATATGGCTCGGGTCGCAGAGCAGCGGCAGGCCGGGAAGGCGGCGGCGCAGCTCGACGGGTATCTGCCAGAATGGGGGATTGCGGAAGATGCTCTCTCCGTAGGAATGGAAGCCGCGGTGCACGGCGCAGATGTACTTCAGGCCGCAGCGGGCGAAGCGCTCGATGGCGCCGGTCCACAGTTCGGGGTCGGGGACAAGGGGATTCTTGACAAATACCGGAAGGCCGGTGCCCCTGAGGGCCTCGGCGATCTCCTGGACGAGGAAGGGGTTTCCGGAGGTGCGGGCTCCGATCCAGACGGCGTCTATCCCGTTTTTCAGGATTACTTCCACGTGGCGGGCGTTGGCGACTTCCGTGGCGGTGCGCATCCCTGCGGCGGCACCGGTCTCCCGGAGCCACCGGGCCCCCTCTTCTCCCACGCCCTCGAAACTGCCGGGGTGGGTGCGGGGCTTCCACAGTCCCCCGCGGAGGACATTGATCCCTATTTTCTTAAGACAGAGAGCCTCCGAGAGGAGACTGTCCCTGCTCTCCACACTGCACGGACCCGCGACGACCCAGGGCCGTCCGCTTCCGGAGAAGAGCTCCCAATCCTGTATTTGACAAAAATCGCTCATAAGGCTCAACAAAAGTATTTAAAGATTGTGAAAATTACAAGCAAGTTTTTATCTTTGCCCCGAAAAACAAAAACAACACACAATGGCTAATATTTTTACTTCTTCCATCGGGAAAAAACTTATAATGAGTGTAACGGGATTATTCCTGATAATTTTCCTTCTCCTGCATGCGACCATCAACGGTCTGTCCCTCATCAGCGCCGACGCTTTCAGGGCAGGTTGCGACTTCATGGCTCTGCCTATCATCACGGTGATGGTGCCTATTCTTGCAGCGGGATTCATTATCCACATCATTTATGCCATCTACCTCTCATGGACCAACTACAAGGCCCGCGGCAATAACCGCTACGCAGTAGCCAACAAGAGCCAGGCCGACAACTGGGCAGCAAAGAACATGCTCATCCTCGGTATCGTGGTTCTCGGTCTGCTGGCCTTCCACCTGACTCACTTCTGGGCTGACATGCAGCTGCTGCAGTTCCAGGGCGTGCCTCACGACCAGCTCGCAGATCCCTACGGACTGCTGCTCGAGACCTTCGGCACATGGTGGGTGACAGTCCTGTACATCATCTGGTTCGTGGCTCTGTGGATGCACCTGACCCACGGTTTCTGGAGCGCATTCCACACTCTCGGTTGGAACAACAATATATGGATCGGCCGCCTGAAGGTCATCTCCTACATCGTGGCTACCATCATCTGCCTGGTGTTCGTGGCAGTGGCTGTAGTTTCCTACCTGAAGGCCAATGCAATAATGTAACTTCGACGCCTTGCATTTTACCCATTCTGACACACCTTTGATAATACGATAATATATGGGCTGTGGTTGAAGCATTTCGACACAGCCCTTTTTAATTTATGACGGTTATGAAGAATATACTGATCTATCTCGCACTTATGCTCTGTCCCGTGGTTCTGGCCGCTCAGGGACAGGAGGACCGGCTGCCTTACTGGCAGGACGTACAGACTGTGGAGGTGAACCGGGAATATCCCCGCGCGGCCTTCATGAGCTATCCGGACTCGGCGACTGCAGCCGCGTACCGTTACGAGAACAGCCCGCGCTACCTGCTGCTCAACGGAGTGTGGAAGTTCTACTTCGTGGATGCTTACCGTGACCTGCCGGAGAATATTACCGATCCTTCAGTGGATGACTCCGGGTGGCACGACATCAACGTGCCTGGCAACTGGGAGGTGCAGGGCTTCGGTACGGCCATCTATACCAACCACGGCTACGAGTTCAAGCCGCGCAATCCCACGCCTCCGGTCCTGCCCGAGGACAATCCCGTCGGGGTCTACCGTCGGGAGTTCACCGTCCCCGAGTCATGGGACGGCTCGGAGATATTCCTGAATATCGACGGGGCGAAGTCCGGGGTGTACGTGTACCTGAACGGACGCGAGGTGGGCTACAGCGAGGATTCCAAGACCTCGGCGGAGTTTGCCGTGAGCGACTTTCTCGTGCCTGGGGTCAATACCCTGGTGCTGAAGATATACCGTTGGAGCACCGGCTCTTACTTAGAGTGCCAGGATTTCTGGAGGATGAGCGGTATCGAGAGGGACGTGTACCTGTGGTGCCAGCCCAGAGAGGCCGCGCTGAAGGATTTTACGGTCGTGTCTACACTGGATGACACCTATACTGACGGTCTGTTCTCGCTCAGGGCGGTGCTGAAGAATACATCTGCCAGTGGCTCCGAGGCGGTGCTGCGCGGAACGCTGACCGGGCCGGACGGGGCCGTGGTGTGGTCTGATGTCCGGAATGTGCCTCTGGATGCCGGCGGTACCTCGGAAGTGCTCTTCGAGAACAGTATCCCCGATGTCCAGCCCTGGTCTGCGGAGCATCCGGACCTGTACCGCCTGACCATGACCGTCTATGCTGACGGGAAGGCGGTGGAGACCGTGCCTTATCATGTGGGATTCCGCAAGTTCGAGATCAAGCCTTCCGGAGAGCTTTCCCCTGAGGGCCGTCCCTACGTGCTCTTCTACGTCAACGGGCAGCCTGTCAAGCTCAAGGGCGTGAATACCCACGAGCACAACCCTCTTACCGGTCACTATGTCACCGAGGAGCTTATCCGCCGCGACCTGGAGCTGATGAAGCAGAACAATATCAACACCGTGCGTCTGGCCCACTATCCCCAGGGCCGCCGCTTCTACGAGCTGTGCGACGAGTACGGCCTGTACGTCTATGACGAGGCCAATATCGAGTCCCACGGCATGTACTACAACCTGCGCAAGGGCGGGACACTCGGCAACAATCCCGAATGGCTTGCCGCCCACATGGACCGTACCGTCAATATGTACGAGCGCAACAAGAATTACCCCTGCATCACCGTCTGGTCCCTCGGCAATGAGGCCGGCAACGGGTACAATTTCTACCAGACCTATCTCTGGATCAAGGACCGCGAGCTCTCCGGCATGAATAGACCCGTCTGCTACGAGAGGGCGCAGTGGGAGTGGAACAGCGACATGTACGTGCCGCAGTATCCCGGCGCCGAATGGCTGCGGTCGATAGGCCGCTCCGGCAGCGACCGTCCGGTGGTGCCCTCGGAGTATTCCCATGCGATGGGCAATTCCTCCGGCAGCCTCTCCCTGCAGTGGGACGAGATCTACCGCTACCCCAACCTGCAGGGCGGCTATATCTGGGACTGGGTGGACCAGGGCATCTGGCAGGACCGTGACGGAGGCTTCTGGGCCTACGGCGGAGACTTCGGCGTCAATGCCCCGAGCGACGGCAATTTCCTCTGCAACGGTATTGTCAATCCCGACCGCAATCCCCATCCGGCGATGACTGAAGTCAAGCATGCCTACCAGAATGCCGCTTTCCGGCCCTCCGGCTATGCCGAGGATCCCACGGCGGAGCGTACCCTTGCGACCGGACGGCTCGCATTTGACTCTGTTCCGGAGGACGGCAAGGTTTCGGTGGATGTCATCAACCGCTTCTATTTCACCTCATTGGATGCGTATGATTTCACCTATGAGCTGACCGCTGACGGACGGGTGGCCGCTTCCGGGACATTGGCCGTGAGCGCAGCTCCACAGGATACCGTGACGGTGGAGATTCCCGTGCCGGCACTGAAAAGCAGCGGCACGGAGTATTTTCTCAACCTGTATATGAAGCAGCGTTTGGAGGTGCCGGGTATCCCCGCAGGACATGTGCTAGCTTCCGACCAGATAGCCTTCCCTGTTACGGGAGAGCGGCCTGTCTATGCTGAGGGCCGCGGTCCGGTCCTGTCGGTCGACTCCGTATCGTCCGAGGGTGTGATACGCATTTTCTCCCCTTCGGTGGAATGGGTGTTTGACCGCTCCTCTGCCGCTGTCACCTCCTACAAGGTGCGGGGCGTGGAGTATTTTGCCGACGGCTTCGGACTGCGTCCCAATTTCTGGCGCGGACCCAATGACAACGACTACGGCAACGGGGCTCCCAAGCGGCTGCAGATCTGGAAGACTTCTTCGCAGGAACTGCGCGTGGGCGCTGTGTCAGCTGTCATGGACGGGGCTGATGCCGTGATGACGGTGGAGTACCTGCTGGCGGCAGGCAACAAGTATATCGCGGAGTACCGAGTACATCCCGACGGGGTGGTGGATGCCCGCCTGCATTTTACCCCGGCCCTGATGCCAGAGGTGGAGTCCGAGGCTTCCGAGGCGACCCTGACGGCGACCTATACGCCAGGACAGGAGTCCCGTGTAGGCCTGAAGGCCCGTCCGGAAATTCCCCGTATCGGAGTGCGTTTCCGTCTGCCCGTAGTCATGCACGGGGTGACATGGTACGGACGCGGCCCGGGAGAGAACTATGTCGACCGCAGCCGCGGCTCGCTGGTGGGACTGTATTCGTCCTCGGCTGAGGCCATGTATTTCCCCTACGTGCGTCCTCAGGAGAACGGACACCGCAGCGACACCCGCTGGGCAGCCTTCTATGGAGGTGGCAACGGCCTGATGGTGGTGGCTGACAGTACGATAGGCTTCAGTGCCCTACGTAATCCCGTGGAGAATTTCGACTCTGAGGAGGCTGTGAAGCACGACTACCAGTGGCCCAATTTCACTCCCGAGCAGATCGCCTCGAAGGATCCCGCCGAGGCCAAGGACGTGCTGCGCCGTATGCACCACGTGAACGACATCGTACCGCAGGACTACGTTGAGGTCTGCGTCGACATGCGCCAGCAGGGTGTCGCCGGCTACGACAGCTGGGGTGACCGTCCCGAACCGCAGTACCAGCTCCCCGCCGACCGCGACTACACCTGGGGCTTCACCCTCGTGCCCGTCAAGAACGCCCGCGACGCACAGCGCAAGGCCCTCTACGACTACGGGCTGTAGCCCTGCGCTATCCTGGGTCCCCTTACCGCACCGGCAGCATTTCCCGCAATTTGTTGCCGGTGTGGACGTGACATCGTATGGATGGAGGTGAGAAGGAAGACTTGTCGGAAGAAAGTCATTGTCAAGGCATTGCAGCCTGAAAGGGAAAGGCTGCAGAGTATGCTCTCTTACGATATCGATGAGGATACGAGGGAGGCGATACAGGATACGATATCCTTGCTTACGGGACTTCTGTCTGAAAAGGACCTTGCCGGCAGCATGTCCGACAGGAGCAATGAGCGGATTCGGAGGCTGGCGGCCAATAAATCCGGGCTGATGACCGCCCTGAGAATGTCCTATTCGCTGACTGAACCCGCTTTTGTCTCAAAGTTGCAGGACTATGGCCTTACGGATAAGGAGATTGGATATTGTTGCCTTTATGCGTCAGGCCTGAAAGGCAAGGATATATCCTTTCTTCTGAACAACGGCGGACACGGCCACTACAATATCGCAAGTACG
>DVHI01000042.1 GCA_018712275.1 Candidatus Coprenecus avistercoris
GCGCAGACGCCATGGAAGAGAACTCTTTCATAGACGGCTTCAACAAAGCCCTTTACGGCATGAAACACGGAGAGCAGGCAGTCACAGTCTTCTATTCCAACCTCGGTTACGGTAACAACGGCAGCGGTTCCATTCCCGGTTACATCCCCCTGCGTTTCGACCTATGGGTAGAACCCGAAGAAGAGGTAAATGCAGACTAAATGGAAGGACAATGACTAAAAAAAGAATTTTCATCACCGGCGCCACCGGCAATATGGGAGGCGCCGCATTCAGGGAACTGCTGAGGCGCTCCGACAGATTCGACATAGTCCTTCTGGCAAGGCACAGTAAGAAGAATATCAAGAAGTTAGGACAATATCAGAACAATCCCTCCGTCCGCATCATCTGGGGCGACCTCACGGACTATGAGGCGGTGCTCAAGGGTGTCACGGGAGCGGACTACGTCCTGCACATCGGCGGTATGGTATCACCGGCTGCGGACATGTATCCGGAGCGTACCCTTAAGGTCAATGTCCAGGGCGCGCAGAACGTCGTCCGGGCCATCAAGGCCCAACCCCGCCCGGATGAAATAGGAGCGGTGTACATCGGTTCGGTGGCCCAGGTAGGCAATCACCTGCCGCCCCGGCACTGGGGCCGCTGCGGCGATCCCATCTACACCAGCGTCTACGACTGGTACTCCGTATCCAAATGCCTGGCAGAGCTGGTCTTCGCCGAATCGGGACTGAAGCGCTGGGTATCCATCCGCCAGACCGGCATGCTCTACCCCGACCTGCTCAAGAAGGCCAACGACCCGATAGCCTGTCACGTTCCCCTGCGCGGAGTGCTGGAATGGAGCACCCTCGAGGACTCCGGCCGGGTCTGCGCCAATGTCTGCGAGGATGGTGTCCCGGAAGAGTTCTGGAGAGGCTTCTACAACCTCAGCAGCGGAGCCCCGTTCCGTCTGACCAACTACGAGTTCGAGTCAATGCTCCTGCGGGGTATGGGCTGCCCTCCCGTAGAGAAGGTCTTCGGTGCCAACTGGTTTGCCACAAAGAACTTTCACGGCGAATGGTATCTCGATGCCGACCGGCTGGAAGAATACCTGCATTTCAGGGAAGGTATCACGGCGGAAGAATATTTCCGGCGGATGAAACGGCAGCTGCCCTGGTATTTCACCCTAGCCCCCATAGCTCCGGCCTTCGCCATCAAGGCGTTCATGCGGCATGTAGCCGTCAGCAACCCTCTGGGCACCCTCTACTGGCTCAAGCATGGGGACACCGGGCGCATCAAGGCCCACTTCGGCTCTATCGAAGAGTGGAAGTCCATCCCATCATGGAAGGAAATGGACCTGAGCCGTCCTTCCGACCGCCCCGAGGACGCTGTCGTCCTGGACCACGGATACGACGAGACCAAGCCGCATTCCGAACTGAATATCGAGGATATGCGGGCTGCCGCTAAATTCCGCGGCGGAGAATGCCTCTCGGAGACCATGACGCCGGGCGATCTCTTCACCCCCCTGCGGTGGCGCTGCCAGTTCGGCCACGAGTTCGAGATGACTCCCAACACTGTCCTGCGCGGCGGCCACTGGTGCCCCGACTGCCTGCCCAAGTACAGCTCGAACAATCCCAACCCTTGGAACTTCGAGGCCATCGCCGCCGGCAATCCGTTCCTCGCCCAGGTCTACGACCACCAGTAATCAGTCCCCGAGAATTTTGTCGCGGACGATGGCGACGATGCGGTCGGCGGTCTCCTCCTCACCGAAGAGGGAGGTGCTCAGACACAGGTCGTAGGAGGCGGAGTCTCCCCACTTCTTAAAGGTGAAGTAGTTGTAGTACTCGGCACGCTTGCGGTCACACTCCTTGATCCGGGCCTCGGCCTCATCGGGGGCGATGGACAGCAGTTTCGAGAGACGCTCTATGCGGTCCTCCATAGTGGCCGTGATAAACACTGACAGCACCCGCGGACGGTCGCGCAGGATGTAGTCGGCGCAGCGGCCCACGAAGACACCGGGGCCCTTGTCGGCCAGCATCTCGACGGTCCGGCTCTGAATCTTGAAGAGATTGTTGTTGCCCAGATAACTCTCGGTATCGAGGTAGCCGCCCGAGAAGAACGGGATATGCACCCCGGCCAAACCGCCGAGGATGGGAATGGTGGGCTTCTCGTCCACCTTCTCGAAATATTCGGAGTCCAGTCCGCTGTCCTTTGCGGCCTGATTGATTATCTCCTTATCGTAGAACGCTATCCCCATCTTCCTGGAGATGGCCAGCGCCACGTTGCGGCCGCCGCTGCCGAGCTGACGTCCTATGCAGACGGCGAAATTATGATTGTAGTTGTTCATGGGCACGGTTTTTCTTAATGAAGTTCAACAATAATGCGACACCTACGACACTGGCCAGGAAGTCAGACACCATAAAGCTGACCCACACTCCGGCGATGTCGAAGAACAGGGGAAGTATCCACAGACAGGGTATCAGGAAGATAAGCTGGCGGGACAGGGAGAGGAAGATGGCCTGACGGGGCTTGCCGATACTCTGGAAGAAGTTGCCGATGACCATCGAGAGGGACACTAACGGGAACATTCCGACCACCAGGCGCATACCCTTTATCGACTTCTCCTTCAGCTCCGGGTCGTCGGTAAAGATGGAGACCACTAATCCGGGGCAGAGCTCGCCTATCAGGAAGCCGGCTGTCAGCACCACCGTACCGTACAGCAGGGTCTTCTTCAGCACCTCGTAGACGCGGGACATCTGCCGAGCACCGTAGTTGTAGCCGGCGATGGGCTGCATACCCTGGGTCAAGCCGGAGACTATCATGATGAAGACGAAGGAGATACGGTTTACTATGCCGTAGGCTCCGATGGCCAGGTCACCTCCGTAGGTCTTGAGCCTCATGTTGATGATGATGACCACGAAGCAGGCCACGAAGTTCATCAGGAAGGGGGCCAGGCCGATGACTATCGAGTCCTTGACGATCCTGCGGTCCAACCTGAAGATACCTCTCTCGAAGTGTATCAGCTCCCGCTTGTCGCAGAACCAGTAGGTCACCAGTATCAGCGCCACTATCTGGGCAAGGATGGTAGCCACGGCCGCACCCCGGATGCCCATGTCAAAGGTGAAGATGAACAGGGGGTCGAGGGCAGCGTTGAGCAGCACCGTCATGATGGTCGCCGACATGGCCTTCTTGGGATGTCCGGCGGAGCGGAGCAGGGAGTTGAGGCCGAAGTAGATGTGTGTGATCACGTTGCCGGCCAGGATTATCTGCATGTACTCGCGGGCGTACGATATGGTGTTCTCGCTCGCCCCGAAGAAGTAGAGTATCGGGTCGAGGAAGGCCAGGGCCACTACAGTAAAGAGCAGACCTATTATAAAATTGAGGACCACCACGTTGCCCAGCACCTTCTTCGCGACATCGTAGTTCTTCTGGCCGAGAAGCATCGAGGCCATAGTCGAGGCTCCGACTCCGACGAGGGTGCCGAAGGCCGCCGCGAGGTTCATGAAGGGGAAGGTAAGAGCCAGTCCGGAGATGGCGTATGGCCCTACGCCGTGGCCGATGAAGATAGCGTCGACCATATTGTAGAGCGAGGAGGCGGTCATGGCGATGATCGCCGGGATAGCGTACTGTTTCAGAAGTTTGGGGATTCTCTCAGTCCCCAGCTCGGTAGGAACTCTTGCATTCATGCCGCAAAATTACACAAATCCCGCTAACATTTTCCAGAAGAAAGTCATAAATTTGCACCCTGATTTTAGAACCGTAAAACCTCAAACCGATGATCACATTTATCGCCTGTCTCGCAGCCCTCGTAATAGGCTACTTCACCTACGGAAAATTCGTGGAAAGATTCTTCGGGGTCTCCTCAGACCGCCCCACCCCGGCCAAACGCCTGGCCGACGGCGTGGACTACCAGGAGATGAAGCCCTGGAGGATATTCATCATCCAGTTCCTCAACATAGCCGGCCTCGGTCCCATCTTCGGAGCCATCCTCGGCGCCGCCTACGGCCCGGTGGCCTACATCTGGATAGTCCTCGGCTGCATCTTCATGGGAGCGGCCCACGACTTCTTCTCAGGCATGCTCTCGGTACGCAACGACGGCATGAGCCTGCCCGACATGGTGGGCAAATACCTCGGAAGCGGCGTCAAGAAGTTCCTCGTATTCTTCTCTGCCTTCATCCTTATAGCAGTGGGAGTCTCCTTCGTCACAGGCCCCGCCGACCTGCTGCACACCCTTACAGGCTGGGACAAGCGCATCTGGCTCTACATCGTATTCGCCTACTACATCATAGCTACCCTGCTCCCGGTGGACAAGATCATCGGCAAGCTCTACCCGATATTCGGCGCCGTCCTGCTCTTCATGGCCGTGGCCATAGCCGGGGCAATGCTCGTCAAGGGCTTCTCCGGAGAGATACACCTTACGGAACTTACAGTCGACGGCCTCCGCAACTTCCACTCCAATCCCGAATCCAACATCCTCATCCCCATGCTCTTCGTAGTAATCTCATGCGGAGCCATATCCGGGTTCCACTCCACCCAGAGTCCCATCATGGCCCGCTGCCTGAGCGATGAGAAGTACGGCCGCCCCGTCTTCTACGGAGCAATGATAGCCGAGGGTATCGTAGCCATGATCTGGGCCACGGCGGCCATCGCCTACTTCGGAGGTCCGGAAGGGCTCAACGCCGCAGCCGACGCAGGCAAGACCCCTGCCATCATGGTGGACGAGATCTGCCAGTCATGGCTGGGAAAGGTCGGTGCCGTCATAGCCATCCTCGGAGTGGTCGTCTGCCCCATCACATCCGGCGACACTGCTTTCCGAAGCCTCCGTCTCACGATAGGCGACGCTTTGAAATTCAACCAGAAGCCCATACGCAACCGCCTCTTCGTAGCTATCCCCATCTTCATTGTGGCATTTATCCTCTGCAAGGTGGATTTCTCCACTATATGGAAATATGTCGGCATCGGCAATCAGATACTCGCCACCGTAGTGACCTGGACAGCAGCTGCATACCTTGTCCGCAACGGCCGCAACCACCTGATGATGTCCCTGCCCGCCACCTTCCTGACTTTCATCTGCGTCTGCTACTTCATGATAGCCCCGTACAACGTAGGAGGTCTGTCCCTGCCTTCGACCGTAAGCTACATTACCGGCACCGCAGCAGCCTTAGGTCTGTTCATCTTCTTCATTATTAAAACAAAGAAGCCGAGAGGACAGATCCCCTCAGCTTCCTAAAAGTTCGATTCGGGAAAATCAGTATTTCTTGACCTCCTCGCGTCCTTCGATTACCGCAAGGGCATTGCCTGCGAGGGCACCCATCTCGTCCTCTCCCGGATAGACTTTCACGGGAGCGATGAAGGACACCATGTCGGCTATCTGCTGCATCAGCTCCTTGCCATAGGCGATGCCGCCTGTGAGCAGGATAGCGTCCACCTTGCCGGAGAGCGCCGCCGCCATGCCGCCGATGGCCTTGGCCACGTTGTAGGCAAATGCGTCGGAGATGAGCTTAGCCTTGGCGTCGCCGGCCGCCACGCGGTCTTCCACCTCCTTGAAGGAGTTGGTGCCGAGATGGGCCACGATACCGCCCTTGCCGGAGATAATCTTCTTTATCTCGGACAATGTGTACTTGCCGCTGTAGCATACGTCAGCCAGCTGCATGGCAGCTATGCCTCCGGTACGCTCGGGGCTGAACGGGCCTTCTCCGAAGAGAGCGTTGTTGACGTCCACCACCCTGCCGCCGGAATGTGCGGCTACAGAGACACCGCCGCCGAGATGGGCGACTACGAGGTTGAGCGAGGCGTAGTCCTTACCCTGTTCTCTGGCGTAGAGCTTGGCGATGGCTTTCTGGTTCAGCGCATGGAATATGGATATTCTGGGAAACATCGGATGTCCGCCTATGCGGGCGATGTCGCTGAGCTCGTCAACTACCACGGGATCCGCGATGAATGCCCTGGCCCCGTCTATCCTGGAAGCCAGTTCTGCCGCAAGGATACCGCCAAGGTTGCTGGCATGCTCCCCATAACGGGAAGAGCTGAGGTCGTCCAGCATCCCGGCATTGACTTCATAGACACCTGAAGGTATGGGACGGAGCAGACCTCCGCGTCCTACGATGACCTTGACGTCACCCAGTTTGACACCATTCTCGTTCAGGGCGCGGATGATGGCATCCTCCCTGAAACGGAGCTGGTCGATTATGCGCTCGAAAACCGAAATCTCCTCGGCCGAGTGCCTGAGAGTCTTTGTAAATACTTCCTTTTCCCCCTCGAAAAGAGCTATCTTGGTAGAAGTGGAACCGGGGTTTATTGCCAGTATGTATGCCATGATTCTCCGGTTCTATTTTGCTGTGAGCGCTGCTAAAGCTATTGAGTTCAACTTGGTCTCGATACTGTCGGCACGGCTGGAGAGCACGCAGGGAGCCATGGCTCCGGCTACGATGGCAGCCTGCTTCACGCCCTGGCAGAGCTGGGAGTTGACCTTGTAGAAGGTGTTGGCGGACTCGATGTTGGGGAAGAGGAGGCAGTCTGCGTCGCCGGCTACGGGGCTGACGAGCTTCTTGATCTGCACCGCTTCCTTGGAGATGGCCACGTCGAGGGCGAGAGGACCGTCGCCTACGCAGCCGGGAATCTGACCGCGGTCGATCATCTTGGAGATGATGGCGGCGTCCACACAGGCCTGCATGGCGGGCAGCATCTGCTCGGTAGCGGCGAGCAGGGCCACCTTGGGTTTCTCGATCTGGAGGGCCTTGGCCGTGTTGACCAGATACTTCACGATGGCAATCTTCTGATTGAGGTCGGGAAGAGGTATTACGGCCATGTCACCGAGGACGATGAGCTTGTGGTAGTTGGGGTTGTCCAGCACGCATACGTGGCTGAGGACGGCCTTGGGAGGAAGAAGGCCCTTCTCCTTGTTCAGGATACCTCTCATGTACTTGTCGGTAGAGCAGAGACCCTTCATCAGGATATCGCCCTGTCCCTCGCGTACCATGAGGACGGCCTGTGCGATGGAGGCCAGCTCATTTTCGTTGTTGATGATGGTGAATACGGAAGGGTCGATCTTCTCGGCCTCGCAGACCTTCTTGATCATGTTGACGTCACCCACGAGGGTTGCGTCTACGATACCGAGTTCCACGGCCTTGTAGGCAGCTGTAATGGTGTGGTCGTCCACGGCCCAGGCCGCGATCAGACGTTTGCGGGTCTTTGAGCGGAGAATCTCATAGATCTGTTCAAAACTTGTAATCATGTCGTTGATTTTAAAATTATACGGTTAGTGTTATTATTTCGGATATCTATTTGCGCACCAGGCTCATCGTGTCGCGGGCAATAACCAGTTCCTCGTTGGTGGTGAGGGTCAGCACCTTGACCTTGGACGAAGGCTTCGAGAGCAGCTTGTCCTCTCCGCGCACGCCGTCATTGGCCGCGGAATCGAACTCAACTCCCAGGTATCCCAGAGTCCTGCATATCTCCTCGCGTGCCTCGGCGTCGTTCTCACCTATACCTCCGGTGAAGACGATCACATCCAGACCGCCCATCACGGCACTGTAAGCTCCGATGTACTTGCGCACACTGTGGAAGAACATATTGAGGGACAGACCTGCGCGGTAGTTGCCGCCGTCGCGGGCGTTGACTATGTCACGGCAGTCGGACGAGACCCCGGAGATACCGAGGAAGCCGCTCTTCTTGTTCAGGAGAGAGGTAATGCCCTTCACGTCCAGATTTTCCTTCTCCTGCAGGTAGGTCACGACTCCGGCGTCGATGTTGCCGCAGCGGGTGCCCATCACGACTCCCTCCACAGGGGTGAATCCCATTGACGTATCCACTGACTTGCCATTGAGGACGGCTGTAACCGAACCTCCGTTGCCAAGATGGCAGGTGACGATCTTCGAGTTGTTGATGTCCATGCCGAGGAACTCGCAGGCTTTCTGGGCCACGAACTTGTGGCTGGTACCGTGAAATCCGTAGCGGCGGATGCGGTAGTTCTCATAGCACTCGTAGGGGATAGCGTACATGTACGCATAGTCAGGCATGGTCTGATGGAAGGATGTGTCGAAGACTGCGACCTGGGGCACTGCGGGCAGGAGGGTCTTGACGGCACGGATACCGAGGAGGTTGGCTGGATTGTGCAGGGGAGCCAGCTCGCAGAGGCTCTCGATACCCTCCATCACCTTGTCGTCTATCAGGCAGGACTCGGGGAAAAGCTCGCCGCCGTGAGCCACACGGTGACCTACGGCCTGAATCTCGTTCAGAGACTTGAGGACACCGCACTTGGGGTCGGTGAGCAGCTCAAGCACGGACTTGATGCCCTCGGTATGGTCGGGCACGGGCTTGTCGATTACAACTTTATCCTTGCCCGCGGGACGGTGGGTGACCTCCCCCATCTCGAGTCCGATTCTTTCCACAAGTCCCTTGGCCAGAAGGGAATAGTTGTTAGCGTCCTGCATGTCGAGGACCTGATACTTCAGCGATGAGCTTCCGCAGTTGATTACCAGTACGATCATAGTCTTTTTATTTTGTTAAAATTTATTCCATCAATCTTGCAAAGTTAAACAAAAAGTAGGAATTCCCATAAAGAATTATTACCTTGCGCATCAAATCCATAAACGTGAGGAAGGCATGAGGAGGGAGCTCTATCTTTTCGCAGCCGCGCTGCTCTTCATATCCGGCAATCTGACAGCCGGATACATTTTTTCCTGCTCCTCGGACAGCACCCGTACCGCCGCCGTCATTTTTCTTGCCAGCCTTCTCGACATTGCCCTCATTTTCCTGATAAAGAGAAGACTGCCCGGGATAATACTGGCCGTCTTTCCCCTATTGGGAGCCGCAGGAACCGCCGCTCACGAGTTCTTCCGGCCCGGTCCCGGCACCTCGTCCCTCGGCATGAGCCGCAGCATGACCGTCGAGGGCGTCATTTCCGACGGCGGCCTCTCATCCTCGGGACGTCCCTTCCTGGAAGTGGAACTCGAAAGGGAGAATACCATTATATACAATATTCCCCCGGAGGTACAATGGATGCCGGGAGACACCGTCCGGGCCTCAGGCGTGGGGTGCTCGAGGGTTGAGAATTTTACCCCGGGCTTCGATTACCGCCGGTGGATGGAGAGGCGGGGGATATTCCACACCTGTTTTTTCAGGCACAATTCCCGGCTCGACATCCGCCCGTGCACATCCCCTCCCCTGCGCTTCGTCCCGGCAAGGATGAGGAAGAAATTCTCCACAGCAGTGGACAGGGCCATGCCCCAGGAGGAAATGGCTGAGACCCGGGCAATAGTCAAGGCCCTGGCCTACGGGTATCAGGACGAGATTCCCTCTGAGATAGAGGAGACATTCAGGCAGAGCGGTGCCATCCACCTGTTGGCCCTCTCCGGCATGCACCTGGGCCTGCTCTACGGAGTGCTGACGTTCCTGCTGGCATCCGTCGGCAACTCTCCGGCAGCGCGCAAAGCCCGTTCCGTCCTCATCATCCTGACGCTATGGGCCTTCACCATCTTCACAGGATGCGGAGTCTCCATCCTCAGGGCCGCTGTAATGTTCTCCATCTACGAGGCGGGGGCTCTCCTGGGCCGGTCCCGCAGCGGCCTCGACTCCATGGCAGTGAGCGCCATCATCATCACCATAGCAGACCCGGACGCACCGTCGGGCCTGAGCTTCCAGCTCTCGTATGCGGCGATGACAGCCATTTTCCTGATTTACCCGCACATCAGAGCCATCGTCCCTACCCGCAGAAAGGCCATAGGGAGTGTTGTGGATGTCTGCGCCATGACTACTGCCTGCCAGATTACCACCGCACCTATAATATACCTGCACTTCGGGACATTCGCCTTCTTCTCACTGCTGGCCAACCTGCTGTGCACTCCGCTCGTAAGCATCGCCATGTTCCTGATTCCAGCAGCCCTGGCCGCACCCTGGGCGGGAGACGGAGCAGCCGCTGCCGCCTCCTGGATGCTGAGCGCGGTGATAAAAATTTTCATTGATATAAATTCGGTTATCAGTCACTTATAGAGTTATGACGAAAAGAGGTAATTTTTTATATAAAAGTTCGGAAAACGGCTGTATATTTGCGCCGGATTAATAATACTACTTTTATGGGAGGAATTTTTGGAGTCATCTCCACCAAGCAATGCAAAAATGACCTCTTCTACGGAGTAGACTACCATTCTCACCTGGGAACACGCAGGGGCGGCATGGCTGTCTACAACGGTGACGGTATCTTCGCAAGGGATATCCACTCTCTCGAGAATTCCTATTTCAGAGTCAAGTTTGAGGACGACCTGTACAAGTACACCGGCAACCTCGGCATCGGGGTGATCAGTGATACTGACGCACAGCCCATAGTCGTCAATTCCCATCTGGGACGCTTCGCCATCGTGACTGTCGGCAAGATATGCAACATCGCCGACCTGGAGAAGGAGATGCTCTCCCAGAACAAGAACTTCACCGAGCTCAGCTCCGGCAAGACCAATCCGACCGAGCTGATCGCCCAGATCATCACCTGCTCCCCTTCCTTCGAGGAAGGCATCAAGTCCGTCCAGCAGAAGGTCAAGGGCTCGTGTTCCTTCGTACTCCTCACGGAGAACTGCCTCATCGCGTGCAGAGACCTCTACGGCAGGACTCCACTGATTATCGGAAAGAAGGACACCGAAGAAGAAGGAGAGAGGGTCAAGGCCCATGCAGTAGCATCCGAGACCTGCAGCTTCCCCAACCTGGGCTACAAGGACGAGTACATCCTCGGCCCCGGAGAAGCCGTCAGGATAACCGCTGACTCCCTCGAGCAGATAGTCAAGCCCGGAAAGAAAATGCAGATCTGCTCTTTCCTGTGGATTTACTACGGTTATCCCGCTTCCTCCTACGAGGGCATCAACGTGGACGAGGTACGCTACAGACTGGGATACAAACTGGCCAAGGAAGACGATTCCGAGATGGATACAGTATGTTCCATCCCTGACTCAGGCACCTGCATGGCCATAGGCTACTCCGACGGCAAGGGCGTGCCCTTCCGCAACGGCTACGTCAAGTACACCCCGACATGGCCCCGCAGCTTCACCCCGACCAGTCAGGACAGGCGCAATCTGGTGGCCAAGATGAAGCTGATTCCCAACGGAGACATCCTTCACAACCACCGTCCCGTCTTCTGCGATGACTCAATAGTACGCGGCACCCAGCTGCGCAACAATGTCCGCAATCTCTACGAGTACGGAGCCAAGGAGGTACACGTGCGCATCAGCTGTCCTCCGCTGGTATATCCCTGCGAGTTCATCAACTTCTCCGAGTCCCGCACCCCGCTGGAACTCGTCTGCCGCAGGTTCATCCAGCAGAAAGAAGGAGCCCATGACCGCAACTTAGGAAAGTATGTGCGCAATGACACAGCCGAATACGCCGAGATGGTGGAGTACATCCGCAAGGAGGTGAACGTGGCTTCCCTCAAGTTCAACACCATCGAGAACCTGGTTTCCTCCATAGGCCTTCCCAAAGAGATGATCTGCACCCACTGCTTCGACGGAAGCAGCTACGGACACGAGTAGACAGTGCCTGAGGGCACAGTAGAATAACAGTTTTGTTTATTTTTCTTTTGAGGTATGGATTAATTTTATACCTTTGCAGGAAATATAACCAAACTGCACGCATGAACATCTTTGTATCTAACCTGAATTACAGGGTAAGAAAGGAGGATCTCACGGCATTGTTCACTCCCTACGGTGAAGTCACCTCGGCCAGGATCATTGTCAATAAGGAAACTAGAAGATCCAGAGGTTACGGATTTGTCGAAATGTCTGAAGAAGAAGGCATGAAAGCCATCGAAGCCCTTAATGGAACCGAATATATGGGGCGCACGATAACTGTCGCTGTCGGCAACGACAAACCCCAGCCCCAGCCTAAAGAAGAGGCCACCGAGT
>DVHI01000043.1 GCA_018712275.1 Candidatus Coprenecus avistercoris
GTTCTCAGCTTCAAGAGTCTCTTTTTCTTCAGTCAGTTTATCTACATCGGTGAAATCCATCGCCTGTGCCTCTGTAAGAACCTCCTGGGCTTTCACAACCTCACGATACTGAGCATCCACCAGAATCTGATAATATGTCTGATAATAAACAGTATCCCTGCCTAACGCATACTGCGCGGCCAGCAGTGCAGACTGTTTGTCTACAACAATATTCTCAGCCTTATTCAAAGCATCGCGGGCATTTTTCATATTTTGAATCATGATTGCCAGTGCCCCCTTTTCATCCTCTGTCAAACCATAGCTGGCAGCCTCGATCTTAGCGAGAGCGTTCTCATACGTCTCCTGAGCCTCAGCGGTCTTTTGCTGCAGATCAAACATCTTTGCCTTATGCTCTTCCAGAGCCTGCTCCCTCTTATAGCTGAGGGTATCCATTCCCAGCTGTTTGTTGAGTATTCTCCACTCATACCCAGCTATCTCGGCCTGAAGTCTCATTATCTCGGCTGAGTCAGACGCAACCTGCATCTGATAGTCGAACTCGAGCAGAGCCAACTCATATTCCTGCTGAGCCTGACGGACCTCGAGATCCAGCTGAGCCTCCTGCACCTGTATCTCCTTGAGCTGATTTACCAGTTCATCATACTCGGCTTCTGCCTGTTTGATAGCTGCGTTAGCCTGCTCAGTAGCGGCCAGAGCCTGTTTGTAGAGGGCCTCTGCGCGGAGGAGTTCCGACTTGGCCATCCTCATTTCTTCGATTCCTGCCGGCTCAGTATTGTCCATACATGACGTGGTCATGAAGAACATGCCCAGAGCGGCGGCTCCAATTAAAAAGATTTTTTTCATAAAGTTAATGTGTTTTCGTCGCCCTGTCTAATGTTACTGCAAGCCGTTGATGCCAGACAGGAATATGCATCAGTGGCAGGAAGCGGTGGAAAACATCTGGGGGACATAGTATAAGTAAAGGAAGCATGCTTTCATCGCTTAAGCGCTTGTAAAGTTATGCAAAATTTTCGGAATAATTGCAAATTTTTCAAGCATCCCGTAAATGTTTTTTGAGTATCTTTGTGACAGAAAAAACAAATTTTGGTATGAACAATAATTTCACAAACGTCGAAAAAGCCTACATAGGCGACGTAAAACACAGATTTCCTACCAACATCCCCTACATCACGGTGGAGAATTTTCCCAAGCTCGGCAAGCTCACCGCATTCCGTTTCCTGGAGTGGGCGGCGGAGCATCCGGACGGAGTCATCAGCCTTCCTACAGGCAAGACTCCTGAATACTTTATCGCATGGGTTAAAAAGGTCCTGAACGAGTGGGACACCAAGGAAGGCGCGGCCTCCAGGGAAGAGAGCGGACTCCTTCTCAACAAGAAGCCCGACCTGCGCGGCCTGCATTTCGTACAGATAGACGAGTTCTACCCGATCGACCCCCGCCAGCACAACAGTTTCTACAACTACGTGCAGAAATACTACGTAGAGGACTTCGGCCTGGACGCCTCGAAGGGCATCTTCATCAACTGCGAGCAGATACCCCTCGCAGACGGCAGGCACTTCACCGAAGTGTTCCCCGACGGAGTGATAGACCTGAGTCTGCGCTACCGCAACGCCAGGTCAGCCGCGGAGGACATACAGCAGAAGTCTATTTTCATGATTGACAACTGGTGCGCGGCCTACGACCAGAAGGTAAGGGACATGGGCGGTATCGGATTCTTCCTCGGAGGCATCGGCCCTGACGGACACATCGCATTCAACGTCCGCGGCAGCGACCCCCACTCCACCACCCGCCTTACCCACACCAACTACGAGACCCAGGCTGCGGCCGCAAGCGACCTCGGAGGTATCGAGATCTCCCGCATCAAGCCCGTGATCACCATCGGTCTGGAGACCATCACCCACGACCCCGAGGCCGTAGCCATCATCTTCGCAGCCGGAGAGGCCAAAGCCCCGGTAGTAGCAGATGCCCTGGAGAAGACCCCCTGCAACCTCTACCCCGCCTCGGTGCTCTCGAAGCTGCCCAACGCCCGCTTCTATCTCACCACTGGCGCCGCCTCGATGCTGCATGAGTCCGTGTACCATTACTACGCAGACACCCCCTGGTCCCAGGAGAAGACCGACCGCGCCGTCATCGACTGCTGCAACCGCATCAACAAGTACGGTGACAAGATCACCCTCGAGGACCTCAAGGCCGACGAGTACTGCAGCATGATTCCCGGTCTGGACGAGCACACCGTACAGAGCGTCATCGACTCCCTGACCCGCAAGATAGCCCGCGGCACCTCGACCTGGAGCAACCAGACATTCTACTACACCGGCCCTCACCACGACGACATCCTCCTGGGCCTGCTGCCCCACATCCACAGGGTATCCCGCAACGAGACCAACGAGTCGCATTTCTCCGTGATGACCTCCGGCTTCAACGCCGTGACCAACCACTTCCTGATCGATGCCCTGCAGGAGACCCTCAGATTCCTGGATGCAGGCAAGATTGAGATGACGGACTACCCCGACTTCTTCACCGAAGGCTGGAAACAGAAACGCGACAAGGACATCTACCACTCCCTGATCAACGTCGCCTCCGGCAACATTGAGGAGCGCCGCAGGGGACGTGCCCACCGCCTGGTACGCGACTTCATCGAGATCTACGGTGTCAAGAGCAAAGAGGAGCTGAGAGCGAAGATCCTCGACGTCATCGACGAGACCCGCCGCAGCTACGACGGCCAGAAGATGTCGGCCGACATCCGACTGCTCAAGGGTATGATCCGCGAGTTCGAGGAGGAGCTGGTATGGGGCTTCTTCGGCATCAAGAACGAGAACGTGCATCACCTCCGCCTGGGCTTCTACACCGGTGACATCTTCACCGAGCAGCCCAACCGCGAGCGTGACGTGGCCCCCATCCTCGAGGAGCTGCGCACCATCAGGCCTACCGTCATCAGCATCGCCTTCGACCCCGAGGGCAGCGGTCCCGACACCCACTACAAGGTACTCCAGGCCATCGCCGAGGCTATCCGCGAATGGGGCAAGGAGGCCGACCTGAGCAACCTCAAGATCTGGGGCTACCGCAACGTATGGTACCGCTTCCTCCCTTCCGAGGCCACCCACATCGTACCCGTGTCCCTCAACGCGATGAGCGTGTTCGACAACGCCTTCTGCAACTGCTACGCCTCCCAGGTACACGCCGACTTCCCGAGCTACATGCTCGACGGCAAGTTCAGCGACCTGGCCAAGATCATCTGGGTGGACCAGCTCTCGAAGGTACAGCACGTACTCGGCAAGCCGTTCTTCTACCAGAACCCCAGCCCGAGGCTCAGGACCACTCACGGTCTGCTCTTCTTCAAGGAGATGAACGTGGAAGAGTTCCTGCAGTCAGCCCGCGAGCTCCAGAAGTCGATGACTATGTAAGAGAGATTGCTCCGGTAAAATGAGATACGGTGTTCCGTCAGAATCTGGACGGGACACCGTATTTTTTGAATATTTCCACAGCAGCCTGCAGGTCCTCCTCCGACGGAGCGGACATTGAGACTCCGTCAGGATTGTAGACCGTTCCCATACGGGAGTGCTTCGACTTGCCGATGTCATGATAGGGCAGCAGCTCGACATAGCGCGGCAGACGCGGGAGTGAAGCCAGGAAGGCGGCCGTAGCGGTCACATTGTCCCCGGTGGCATTGATACCTATTATATAAGGTATACGGACAATATAGTCGGCCCCAGCCTCTGCAAGGACCCGCAGGTTGTTCAGGATAGGCTCGTTGGGTACTCCGCAGCAGCGGCGGTGGACTGCAGAGTCCATGTGCTTGAGATCCACCAGGTACAATTCGCATCGGCCCAGGGTCCCCCGCACCAGAGCCTCCGGAGCGAACAGCGTAGTGTCCAGGGTCCGGTGCAGGGTGTATCCGTCCTTCTGCGCCGCCTCACCGATATAGTCCAGCAGGGTGATGATGGAGTCGCCCTGATACAGGGGTTCGCCTCCGCTGAAGGTCACTCCGCCGCCGGAAGACTCGAAGAAAGGGCGTTCCTTCGCTATCTCAGTGTAAATCTGCTCCGCCGTATAAGTCCTGGCCGCCATCTCCACGGCTTTCGTAGGGCAGGCCTCGGCGCACTTGCCGCAGAGAGTGCACTTGGATGCGTCGCAGCGGATTGCGCCGGAGGCTCCACGCCTGGGCATGAACAGGGCTCCGGAAGGGCAGAAATGCACGCAGGCCCCGCAAAGGATACACTTGGAAGGGGTGTACATACGGGTCTGTGTGCGGGATATGCCCTCAGGGTTGTGACACCACAGACAGGACAGCGGGCATCCTTTGAAGAAAAATGTAATCCGGATGCCCGGTCCGTCGTTAATCGAATACCGCTTGATGTCGAATATCCTGTACATCAGAATGATGCGTTCTCGGTACGTGCTATGATCTCCTCCTGGTAGTCGGCGCAGAGGTCATTGAAGTAATCGCTGTAGCCGGCCACGCGGACCATCAGGTCGCGGTACTGCTCCGGATGCTTCTGAGCATCGCGGAGAGTGGCGGTGTCGACGATGTTGAACTGGATGTGGTGCCCGCCGAGACCAAAGTAGGCGCGGATAAGCTGACCGAGCTTGGTGAGGTCATCCTCCTTCTTGAGTATCTGAGGTATCAGCCTCTGGTTGAGCAGAGTACCGCCGGAAAGGCTCTGGTCGAGCTTACCGAGGGACTTGACCACTGCAGTGGGGCCGTGAGTGTCGGCGCCGTGCGAGGGAGACGTACCGTCCGAGATAGGCAGGAAAGCGTGGCGTCCGTCTGCCGATGCCCCGAGCACCTTGCCGAAATAGATATGACAGGTGGTGGAGAGCATATTCATGTGGTAGCAGGAGCCCTTGATGTTGGGACGGCCCTCGATAGCCTTGAAAAGGTCGTTGTAGACGCGGACTGCGATGGAGTCTGCATACTCGTCGTCGTTGCCGAAGAAAGAGGTGTGGTTGATAATCCACTGACGGTCGAACTCATGGCCCTTGAAGTCGGCCTTGAGCATCTCCAGCATCCGGTCCATGGTGTAACGGCCCTCTTCGAAGACGTGCTTCTTGATAGAAGACATGGCGTCGGTGACAGTGCCGAGGCCGGTGCACTGGATGTAGTTGGTGTTGTAGCGGGGACCGCAGTTGTAATAGTCCTTGCCCTTGGCGATGCAGTCATCGATAAGCACGGAGAGGAATGTAGCGGGAGCGTACTCCGCGAACATACGGTCGATATAGTTGTTGACCTTGATTTTCTCCAGCACCACATACTCGAGCTGCTTGAGGAAAGCGGCATACAGGTCCTCGAATGTCCTGAATTCCCTGGCATCGCCGGTGGCTATGCTGATCTGACGGCCTGTGACGGGGTCGATACCGTTGTTCAGAGCCAGTTCGAGGAGCTTGGGCACGTTCAGATAGCCTGTGAGCAGATAGGCCTCCTTACCGAAGGCACCCACCTCGATACAGCCGCTGCAACCTCCCTCACGGGCGTCCTCAAGGCTCTTGCCCTGACGGACGAGCTCCCGGACATAGGTGTCGGGATTGAAGAGAGACGGATAGCCGTACCCCAGACGGATGACCTTGCAGGCGGCCTTGACCAGGTCGTCGGAGGTCTTCTCGCTCACGTGTACGGAACAGCCGGGCTGCAGGATGTGCAGCTCTCCGAGCACCTCGAGGAGGATGTAGGACACCTCGCTCTCTCCGGAGGTGCCGTCGCGCTTGACTCCGCCTATGTTGATGTTGGTGAAATCGTTGTATGTACCGCTCTCCTTGGCTGTGATGCCCACCTTGGGAGGAGCGGGATGGTTGTTGACCTTGATCCAGAAGCAGCTGATGAACTCCTTGGCCTGCTCGCGGGTGAGGGTGCCGGCAGCCGTCTCCCTCTCGTAGAAGGGAGCCAGGTGCTGGTCGAAGTGCCCGGGGTTCATGGCGTCCCAGCCGTTGAGCTCGAGAATCGTGCCGAGATGGCAGAACCAGTACATCTGCACAGCCTCGCGGAATGTCCTGGGAGCATTCTCGGGGACCCATGTGCAGACCTCGATGATATCCTGAAGTTCCTTGATCCGGCGTCTGTAAGCGTCCTCCTGGGTCTCGCCCTGGAACGGAGTAGCCTTGAAGGCGGGGCCTCCGGCAAGGGCCTTCTCTATCCTTGCTATCTGCTTGCGGGCCTCATCGGCATGACGGCGTCCGAACAGAATCAGGGCATCGCACGAGATGGACATGGCCCTCAGCTCTTCCTGCTTGTCGGTCGCCTCGGGGTCATTGAGGAAATCCAGTTTGGAGAGCTGTTCATCTATCTTGGCCTTGAAGTCCTTCATGCCCATGCGGTACATCTTGCCGTCCAGAGCAGTGTGGCCGGGAGCCCTCTGCTCCATGAACTCGGTGAACACACCTGCCTCATAGAGGGATTTCCAGCTCTCGGGCACGTGGTTGAAGATGCGGTCCCTCTGGGTACGGCCCTTCCAGAAAGGAATCACTTCCTTTTTATATTTCTCTATATCGCGGTCGGAGATAGTATAGTGCTGTATCTCCCGGCTGCGAAGCACCTTGAAGTCCTCCACGGAGTGACAGTTCAGCTCCGGGAATGTAGGCACGGCCTTGGGCTTGGGACCGCGCTCCCCGACGATAAGCTCGTTGTCGCCGATATAGATTCTCTTCTTGGCGCAGAGGTTGTAGAAGTTTTTGGCCCGGAGGACGGGAATGGAGTATTTTCCCTCGTTCTTCCTGTAAAATTCGGTTTCGATCAATGCCCTTTCGATAGTAAGCGAAGGCTCGGCATTGACAGACTGCTCACGCAGCATGTTGACTCTTTCTGTCATGATGATATGTTTTTTTGATTGTTGACGGATGTTATTCAGGTATGCGGCTCAGACGCCGCGCGGGAAGATATCCCGCCGGTCCTCATGCTAGCGTATAAAGCAGGAGTATAGCCCGCGACCGGGCTTGTGGTACATATTTACTATGTATGAATAACCTTTCATCAGTGCAAATTTAGAATAAAACACTTATATTCGCAACACCATGAGCATTAAAAATTACATCCTCATCTTTTTCTCTCTGTTCCTGATGCTGCAGAACATACAGGCCCAGGTACGCAAAGCCGACGGGCCCCGCGAACTCAGGCGGAGCCAGGTCAGGGCGACTGAGAAAGACAGCGCTTCCCTTATGCAGTATGAGGTGGACGAGAACGGGGATACAATATATCTGGACGAAATCGAACCGGTATACAAGGTGGCTGTACGCAAGGGCCGTGAATGGCGCCGTTATTACCGGCTGGTACACAACTTCGCCAAAGCCTATCCATACGCCCTGCTGGCCGAAGAGAAACTGAGCGAGGCCGACTCTACCATCACTACAGACGGGCTGCGGCGCGGCAAGCGCAACCGCTATATCAACATCCTCCAGAAAGAACTGTTCGAGACATTCGAGAAACCGCTGAGGAATCTGACAGTCAGCCAGGGGAAACTGCTGCTGAGACTGATAGACCGGCAGACCGGCATCACTCCCTACGAGATCATAAACGAATACAAGGGACGGGCAGCGGCCGGATTCTGGCAGGGTATTGCCAGGATATTCGGTTCAGACATGAAACTGCCCTACGACCCGGAGGGAGCCGACCGGCAGACTGAGGAACTGGTGATCCTCTATCAGAAAGGGGAGTTCAATGTCCTGTACCGCTCTGTATTCGGACAGAATCCGCCCGAACCGGTGGTCAGGTCCCGGCTGGACGTGGCGCAGCGCTGATCTCCAGCCGCTCACCGTCGAAGACGGCATATTCCCCGCCGTCCACCCAGCATCCCAGGATGACCATCCGTCCTCCCGAGGGGATGCCTATCTCCCCCGGAGTGTGGTAATGCCCGAAAATGTAGTAGTCGATCCCCTTCCCGGGATGCTCCGAATTCCATTGTCTTCCGAAACTGTCCGCGAAGCGGTAAAGAGGCTCTTCCTCCCCGCGGAACCGG
Organism: Candidatus Coprenecus avistercoris; assembly: GCA_018712275.1. Lineage (GTDB taxonomy): Bacteria > Bacteroidota > Bacteroidia > Bacteroidales > UBA932 > Coprenecus > Coprenecus avistercoris. Next base: position 7,938 of record DVHI01000043.1, read on the forward strand.
TAGAGGGAGGAGCGCTCCGGAGCATTTTTCACCTTACGGGAATGGGAGGCCCAGGCGTAGCCCAGTCCGAAGGCCCACCGGGGATGGATGGCCGAGAACAACACCTGCAGCAGCCGGTTGTGGAACATCCAGCGGATTACTCTGAAACCGGGTTCATTCCGGCCGAGCCCGTCTCCGTGTCCCAGACAGAAGCGGCGACCCGCGAGTTCCGTCACATAGGGCTCACGGACCACCTTGATTCCCAACTCGCGCTCGAAGTAGGAGTAGGCCCAGACATCGTGGTTGCCTGGGAAGAACCACACCGGCACCCCGCTGTCCGTCAGTGCGGCCAGTGCACCCAGGGCCCGGGTATGCCCCCGCGGAATGACATAGCGGTACTCATACCAGAAATCGAAGATATCCCCCAGCAGGAAGACCCCGGCCGCATCGTCCCGGGCTCTCCCGAGCAGCGACACGAAACGGTCCTCCAGTTCCCTGTGGTCACATCCGTAGACACCCAGATGGACGTCCGAGATAAAATAATATCTGTTTCTCCCGGCCATCCGTCCTTCCTAGGCCAGTGACTCGAAGATGAAGCAGAATGCGGCGGCCACCAGACAGTAAAGGGCGAACCAGCGCAGACGGGCCTTCTGTACTATGCGGATCATCCAGCGGCAGGCGATGTAGCCGGAGATGAAGGCCGTGAGGGTGCCGAGGATAAGGGAGAGAGCGGAGATGCCTGAGGACGATGCGGAAAAATCCCCTCCTACGAGCTGCAGGAAGGCCTCTCCGAGTATCGGGATGAGCACCATCAGGAAGGAGAACTGCGCCATGGAGCTCTTCCTGACTCCGAGCATAAGGCCGGTGGAAATGGTGGTGCCGGAACGGGAGAGTCCGGGCATCACGGCGAAAGCCTGGGCAATGCCTATGATGAGGGCGTCCCACCAACCCACCTCGCGTCCGGGCTCACGTCCCTCGACGGCGGCCCTGCGGGCCTGACGGTTCGAGAGCGTCTCACCCAGGGTCAGCAGTACTGCGGTAAGAACAAGCATGCTGCCCACGATTATGAGGCCGGAACCGAAAATATCAGTCACGAAATCCTTGAAGAAGACTCCCACGATGAAAACGGGGATCATGGATACGCAGATCTTCAGGAAATACTCTGTCTGCGGATTGTACTTGAACTTGAGGACACCGCCGATGATGTCCCATATCTCCTTGCGGAAGGCCACGATGGTGCTGAGCACGGTGGCGGCGTGGACGGCCACCTCGAAGCTGAGATTGTCAGCGTCTATGCCGAAGATGGCCTTGAAGATGGTGAGATGTCCGCTGCTGCTGACGGGGAGAAACTCCGTAAGGCCCTGGATAAGACCCAGGACCACTGCCTGAAACCATTCCATCACTTAACCTCCTCCTTTTCCTTACGGTTTCTGAAAAGTGTGATGGGCCGGCGGCGGAGCAGGACCAGCAGCTCGATGACAAAGCCCCCGACTATCAGCAGGGGAGCCACGTACATTCTCGAGAAGCTGAAAAGTGCGTAGTTGAACACTTCCGGGCTGTCAGCGCCTCCGCCCATGAGGAAGAGGCAGCCCAGGATGATGACGGCCAGACCTATGATGAGGTAGAGGACGTTTTCCTTGGGAATTGCGAATTTATCCATTTTCTATTTCTTTATTCCTTTAATAATACAGTTCACTTCGTTTGAGGGATATGAGGCTGCGCACGCCGGCTGAGGTGGATATCATGCAGATAAGCATGCCCAGTACCACTGTGGCCGCCATCACGGCACCCAGGAGCATGGCGTCAAATAGGGAAAAGAGCTGGTAGAACTCATTCCTTATCAGATACAGGGCGCCAAGGATGAAAACATCGGCTATCGCACCGGAAATCAAGCCCTGGAAGAAAGCCTGCCCCACGAACGGGCGGGTGATGAAGCCCTTGGTCGCGCCTACCAGACGCATGGTGTGTATCGTGAAACGCTTGGCGTAGACATTTAGACGGACTGTATTGTTGATAAGCACCACCGAGATGAACAGCAGCAGAAGTACGAAGATACCGGCGATGAGACCTATGCGCTCCAGGTTGGCCTCAAGCAGCTCCACCAGGGACTGCTGATAGACCACCTCGCCGACAGCGGAGTGGCCGTAGAGGGACTCCTCGATGACCGCAAGGCTGTCGGTGGAGATGTAATCAGCGGATATCTGGAGCTCGAGGGAGACCGGAATAGGATTGACCTCGAAGACATCCATGAAATCATCTCCCAGAATCTCCTTCATCTCCTCGGTCCCCTCCTCCTTGCTGATGATCCTCACGTCCTTGACATAGCCGGTGCGCTCCAGACCGTCGGCCAGAGCGGATGCGTCGGCCTCATCGGCCTCGGGCGTAAGGATTGCCGAGACGGTGATATTTTCCTTGAAATAATTGGACACTGAGCGGGCATTGACGATGAGCACCCCGACCATTCCCACCAGGAAAAGTACCAGGCTGATACTTATCACCGATGAGAAATATGACCTCAAAAGTCTCCTGTACAGAATGTTGCTTTCGTTACGCGCCATTTTGGTCCGTTGTATAAAACCCTCAAAGATAAATAAAATGATGATATTTTTAGATATTTTATGACTATATTTGTTGTAATCAGGTAGGTTTTATTTGACTATCAACAGATTGGATAAAACTCGCACGAGAACGGGCAATGGATAAGAAAAAGCCGGACTGTTCCGAACCGCCATATTTCTCATGCTTTCAAATA
>DVHI01000044.1 GCA_018712275.1 Candidatus Coprenecus avistercoris
GTAAGCAGGCTTGTCATTCAGTATCGTCTTTAACAATATAAGACTCTGAACATCCTCCTCACTTAGGGAGTACCCGGCTGTATCCGGCACAGCATTCCCATAATTCTGAGCCGACAGCGTAGAGCAGAACAGAACAGCAATACAAAGAAGCAGATATTTCATAGCAATTCAATTTAACAGTTCCACCACAAAGATAACTGATTGCCGCAAATAAGCAGACCCAAATTTGATTATTAGACAAATATACCCGACATTTGTTACGACAGACCATCAATCGAGCAAGACAATGAAAGACCAGATTGACATCTTCGAAAAAGAATCCGAATGCGATTATAAAGGAGAACACTACTCCGTAAGAGACAACGGCGCAGTCATGAGACATCCGAAAAACAACCACCACCCAAGACGATTGGACTGCTTCTGGACATTCGGTAAAAAGGATGACAAAACAGGCTACATGTTCCTCGGCTCTGCCCGAGTCCATCAAATCGTAGCTACTGCATTCTACGGGCCTCCCGAAAGCAGCACAATGATCGTGGACCACAAGGACACCAACAGATGCAACAACAGGGCCGAGAACCTACGTTGGCTCACAAGATTAGAGAACGCCTTGAACAACCCCATAACCAGAAAGCGGATAATCCTCTGCTGCGGCAGCATCTCCGCATTCATAGACAATCCAGCACTGCTCAGAGAAGACCCATCCGATCCAAACACCAAATGGATGCGCACAGTAACCAAGGAAGAAGCAGAACGATGCCGAAAACACCTGGAACGTTGGGCCGCAGAAGATAAAACGCCCATTGGGAAAGGCCTGGGCGAATGGATATACAGCAAACCAGCCCCACAAAACCAAGACAAAGGCGAAAAGACCATTGAATGTAAAGACTCCCTGACCCCCGGAGCGAAGCAACGGAATTGGAAGATTCCGACAGAATTTCCATTATGCCCGTCTTTACCAGTTGCCGACAATCCCCTAAAAGTATATCTCGCAAACCTCAAATCAGGAGCAGTCTTCACTAAAACAGAACGGTACCAGTCCCTGATCCACAAAGCGGACATCTCAGAGGACGGAAACACCTTAGCAGTAATCTCATCGCAGCCGGACGGCGTCAAACCTTTCGCACTCACCACAATCACATTTGAAGATGGCTGCTACATACATACCAGCGGACACACATACTTCAGCGAGGAAGGTGCAACCAAATACTACACACTGGCCCTTGGCAGAGAATGGACTGGTGTTGACGTCTTTGACGACCACTGCTGATAATCCCATTTTTGTGCAAAATAACCAACGGTACATACGCTTTTTACATACATTTGCAGAAACTACAAAAAATTAAAACTACAGCATGAAAGTCCTAAAACTCATTACCTTTGCCATATTCCTGATGCTGATTAGCAGCTGCGCTACCCTCAAACCGGTAACCCATACAGGCAACACATCCCTCACTGGATACAAATACGCCTACATCACACCGACCACCGGCCTTTCATCAAGCTCCGGCGGAGTATATGGAAATGCCTATGGAGTCTATGGGGGAACAGTCAGCAAAAGCATTAATCCGGCCGACATCATATCCGGAATCCTGATGAAAAACGGATTCACTCTTATCCCGGAACTCAATGAAGACGTAAAAGACAGAACAATAATCGTCAACTACGGAGAAACCGGACGTAGAAACGTGTTCATAGGCTATACTATTGAAATAACTCTGCAAATACTGTCTGCAGATAATCTGGAAATCCTATGCACAACTACAGCAGATGGCATGGGCGCAACAGAAGCCGATGATATCAGAATTGCAATAACCAGAGCCATGGAAACAATATTCAATAATTAGCGGTGTCAGTGCGCGACTATATCGACCGGTGGATAGCGGCGGGGAACGACCCCAACAACCTCACCTGGATTCGGAGATTGAGCCCGAAAACTCCACCGTCTCCAGGCCGCTTGCGGGTCTCCGGAGCGAAGCGACTAAGCCTCCCCACGGGGAGGTTTGGTGGGGGTAGAAAAGAGGGTGCTGGCGCATGCCAGCAATCCCCCCCTCACCGCAGAGAGGCCCTTCCCGACAATCGGGAAGGGCCTCTCTGCGGTGAGGGGGGGATTCGAACCCCCGGTACGGTAACCCGTACGGCAGTTTAGCAAACTGCTGGTTTAAGCCACTCACCCACCTCACCGGGTTTTGTGAACGGGAGGACAAAAGTAGGCAATTTTGCGGAATTTGCAAAAAATATCATGACATCTGCAATATTTTGCATGAAATTGGATTTAATTTGTGAACAGTAAAAATTTGTTAGAGATGAAAGCGAATGTAAAAATGATTATCTCCGCCGCTGCCCTGAGCACGGCCCTGATGACCGTACAGTCCTGCGACCAGGACCACAACGACTATTATTACTACATCCCCAACGCGGTGGTGACAGTAAAACCGATAGCAGAGCCGACTGACAGTCTGACATTCTATATGCAGCTGGACGACTCCACCACCCTGGTGGCAGAGAACCTGAAAAAATCTCCTTTCGGGGACAAACAGGTGAGGGCCCTGACCAGCATCGAGGAGACAGACGCCACTGTCCCCGGATATGACAAGGTAGTGCACGTCTACGCCATAGACAGCATCCTCACCAAGAAAACCGAGCCCTTTACAGATGACAGGACGGTGGACAGCCTCTTCGGCAACGATCCCGTAGAAATGATCGGAGACTGGATGACTGTCGTGGAGGACGGCTATATCACTCTGAGAGTCAGAGTGGCCTCCGGAGGCTACGGGACCATGCACAGACTCACGCTCCTGACCGGAGTCAATCCCGATGACCCGTATGAGGTGGAATTCCGGCATAAGAGGGAAAACGACACAGGAGGCCCCTACGTACTGGGTGACGCACTGGTGGCATTCAGCCTGGACAGTCTGCCCGACACTCAGGGCGAGACGGTGAAGCTTACACTGAGGTGGAAAGCCTTCGACGGAGGCGAGAGAACGGCTCAGTTCGATTACTGCACCCGCAGGTCCTCTCCTTCGAAGATGAGGATAGAGAGCGGAGCCACATTCCTGACCAACGTAAAATAAGCAGTGATATCAGGCAGACAACCGGATCCCGAGATAAGACTCATAAGGGCTGCCGTAGAGGGAGACCACCAGGCGGTGAAGTCCCTCTACGAAGCCCATATAGGATATCTTACAGCTGTCTGCTCCAGATACATTGCCGGTGACGAGGATGTACGCGACATACTGCAGGAGAGTTTTGTGAGGATTTTCGGCTCACTGGACAGGTTCCGGTACAAGGGGAAAGGCTCTCTCAGGGCATGGATGACGAGGATAGTGGTCAATGATGCTCTGAAATTCCTCCGGGACTCAGGCCGTATCTCCACAGTGGAGCTCAAGGATACGGTACATGACACGGCGGAGGAGGAAGAGACGGATGTCGGTTCCGTTCCGCCGGAGGAAATGCAGAGGATAATACGCTGTCTGCCTGATCCTTACCGTACAGTATTCAACCTCTACGTCTTCCAGCAGATGAGCCATAAGGAGATAGCGGCGGCTCTCGGCATGGCTCCGGGGACATCGGCATCCTGCCTGCACAGGGCCAAAAACATGTTGGTCAAAATGGTAAATGATTACAAGAATGAAAGGAATGCTTGACGACATAAGAGAGAAAATGGACGGCTGGGAACAGCCAGCTCCGGAAGGCCTCTGGGAGAGAATCGAGGCTGCGCGGACAGAGACAGAACGGAAGCCCGCGGCCGGAAGAGGCAGGCGGCCCGTACCCGTGATACGGAGGGTTGCTGCAGCAGCCGGTGCGGTGGCGGCAGCGGCGGCATTGTTCCTCCTCACGCTTCCCAGGCAGCAGACAGCCGGAATTATGGTCGCGGACATTCCACAGGTGACGGCGGAACAGGATAGACCGGCCGTGCAGATGCCGGAAAAGCCTGCCATAGAGAAAGAACCCGCCGGGCAGGAGAGGGCCGCCACACAGCTGGGACTTCCGGAAAAGAGTGCTCCCGCCGGGACCGGGAACAACATAACGGAACCCGTAACGACATATAATACCGAACTGAACAGCCGCGGGTGGAAGATGTCCGCAGACACAGTGGATCAGACTGAGAATGAGGCCGCACCTGAAAACCGAGTACATGAAAAGGCGGCCGGCACGGACACAGGTTCCGGAGGTATGGATAACAGGTTGAGCAATACCGGAGCCAGAGAAAAGGATCAGGTGCTCTCCGCAGCACTGGAAGAGAAGAGAACCCGCGGTCTGTTCAGCATCGGTATTTCTGCATCCAACTCCACAGGACAGAGCTTGAGTGAGCGGAAATACACGGCCATGTCCGGATACTCCGCCTTCCCGGTAGCCATGACTGCCAGCCCCACCGCACTGTGGGTGGATCCCGAGGCCAATATACGGCGTACCAACCAGGGCAGGGAAGTATCCTCGGACACCCGCCACAGGCTGCCCGTCACCACGGGAATAGCCCTGCGCTACCGGCTTCCCATGGGCCTGGGCATAGAGACCGGCGTAAACTACACTTGGCTTTCGTCCACACTGACCTCAGGCTCGGAGCAGAGCCACTACACCTCCACCAGGGAGATGCACTACATCGGTATTCCTCTGAATATAAGCTACACGGTATGGAACAGCTGCTATCTTGGCATCTACGTATCAGCCGGCGGCCTGATGGAAAAATGCGTGGGAGGCTCTACCCTCACACAGTACACCCTCAACTCCGAAACCCTGGGCGCTGACCGACGCGAGCCCCTGACCGTCAAGCCTCTCCAATGGTCAGTCAATGCCACTGCCGGAGTGCAGCTGAATATCACCCCCGCCATCGGTCTGTACGCCGAACCGGGCATCGCCTGGTGGTTCGACGACGGCACGGACCTGGAGACCATCTACAAGACCCGGCCCCTGAATTTCTACCTGAGATTCGGCCTGCGCTTCTCGTTCGAGATATAGTACGAAGACCGCGCTACAGCTCCGGCATGATTCCGAGCTGGTCGGTGCGGAACTGTCCGTACTCGTCGGGGGAGAAGACGTAGGGCCAGGTCATCACGCGCATCGGAACGGGACGCGAGTCGGGATGATAGGCCGGCTGGATGTGGTCGTGGGGATTGAGGATGAAGCCGTTGCGCTCGTAGAAAAGCTTGCGGCGGAGAGTCATCTCATCCTCTTCGGAAGGTATCTCGATCTCGAGTATCATAGGGATGCCGAGGCTCTTGATGTAGTCGAGGACCTTGGTGCCGGTGCCGCCTCCGCGACGGGACGGGTCCACCGCGAAATGCTCTCCGTACAGATAGCCGTGACCGAAGTCCCAGAAAGTGAAAAAGCCGACAGGGCCGTCCTCCTCCCGGTCTCCGTAAAAGACGATGAAATGGAACCTGTCATCCGACAGCATTCCGGTCATGACAGCCGTATCGCGGCGCTCCTCGTATGGGAAACTCTCTTCGTATATCCTGACGCACCCGGAATAAAGGGCGTCCGAGGACGATGTGATTCTGCGTATATTAAGGGTACTCATAGTACGGTCAGCCTATGCAAATTCCGCACCACCGCTACAGGATGTTGACCTCCGGACGGAGTTCCACTCCGAAACGTTCGCGGACGGAGTCCCGTACAGCCGTGGCGAGGGCCTCGACCTCGGAGCCAGTGGCCCCGCCGAGATTGACCAGCACCAGAGCCTGCTTGGGATAGACCCCGGCCCTTCCGAGGGAGCGGCCCTTCCATCCGCACTGCTCGATGAGCCATCCGGCGGAGAGTTTGACGCAGTCCCCGGGAGCGGGATAATGGGGTATTGCGGGCCACTGCCGCTGGAGTTCCTCGAACTTGAAGCGGGACACGACCGGATTGGTGAAGAAACTGCCGGCGCTGCCGGTTTCCGAAGGGTCGGGCAGCTTGGAGGAACGCACCGCCCGGACTGTCTCCCGGACATCCCGCAGAGTGATATTGTCCCGTCCTGAAAGAGCCTCCGAGAGAGCCTTGTAGCCCAGATTGAGCTGCGGCCGGAGCCCAAGACGGAAGAGGACATACAGCACTACGAACCGTTTATTGTCCTGTTGCTTGAAGATACTGCGGCGGTAGCCGTAACCGCAGTCCGCGGCCGGGAAGACCTTCTTCTGCCCGCTGGCCATGTCCAGAGTCTCCACCTCGAGGATCAGGTCCTTGACCTCCACCCCGTAGGCCCCGATATTCTGCACGGCGGCGGCGCCCGTCTCCCCGGGGATGGCCGAGAGGTTCTCCGCCCCGTACCATCCGCGCTCCACGCACATCTCCACGAAGTCGTCCCAGACGACGCCGGAGCCTACCCGGACCTCCACCGCATCCTCATTTTCATAGACTGTCTCACAGCCGGTTATCCGTGAATGGAGGACGGTGCCGGGCCAGTCGCGGGTCAGCAGCAGATTGCTCCCTCCGCCGATGTGCAGCCAGGGCGAGGGCAGGGCACCCTCCCGCAGCATACGGGCGGCCTCCAGCAGTTCCGCCTCCGAGGAGTATTCCACGAAGGCAGCGGTGCGGACGTCTATTCCGAAGGTATTATGTCCCAGCAGGGAATAATCTTTATGAATGTTCAGCATAACGGCATTTCAAGTCAATGGCACATCTCAGTCAATACGGGTAATCCGGGCTCCTAGGGCATTGAGCCTCTCCTCGATGTCCTGGTAGCCGCGGTCGATCTGCTCGATGTTGTGGATGCGGCTGGTGCCTACGGCTCCCATGGCGGCAATCAGCATGGCGATGCCGGCACGTATGTCGGGGGAGGTCATCTCCCGGCCGCGGAGGTTCATCCGATGGTTGTGGCCCACCACCACGGCGCGGTGCGGATCGCAGAGGATAATCTGGGCGCCCATGTCTATGAGCTTGTCCACGAAGAACAGGCGGCTCTCGAACATCTTCTGGTGAATCAGCACGCTGCCCTTGCACTGGGTGGCCACCACCAGCATGACGCTCAGCAGGTCCGGGGTCAGGCCGGGCCAGGGCGCGTCGGCGATGGTCATGATCGAGCCGTCCAGGAAGGTGTCTATCGCATACTCCTCCTGAGCCGGCACGTAGATGTCGTCTCCCCTCTGCTCCAGGGCAATGCCGAGGCGGCGGAAGTTCTCGGGGATGATGCCCAGATTGTCATAGGAGACGTTCCGAATGGTTATCTCACTCCGGGTCATGGCAGCCATGCCGATGAAGCTGCCTACCTCGATCATGTCGGGCAGGACGGTATGCTCGGTCCCGTGCAGCTCGCTCACTCCCTCGATAGTCAGGAGGTTGGAGGCAATGCCGCTGATGCGGGCGCCCATGCGGTTGAGCATCCGGCACAGCTGCTGGAGGTAGGGCTCGCAGGCGGCGTTGTAGATGGTGGTGGTGCCCTCGGCCAGGACGGCGGCCATCACGATGTTGGCCGTTCCGGTGACGGAGGCTTCGTCCAGGAGCATGTAGGTGCCGCGGAGTTTCTTGGAACGCAGCTCGAAAGTGGCATTGTCTTTATTGTAGGTAAATTCCGCGCCGAGTTTTTTCAGTCCCTCGAAGTGGGTGTCGAGCCTCCGGCGGCCGATCTTGTCCCCTCCCGGCTTGGCGGTCAGGGCATAGCCGAAGCGGGCGAGCATCGGGCCGGTGAGCATGATGGAGCCGCGGAGGGAGGCGTTGCGCTTGAGGAACTCCGGAGTGCGGAGATACGCCGTGTCTATGTCCTCGGCGCAGAAGGAATAGCTGCCATTGCCCAGCTTCTCGGTTCTGACTCCCATGTCCTGCAGGAGGGCGATGAGGTTATTGACATCCAGAATGTCGGGCACATTGTGGACGGTTACTTTCTCCCGGGTGAGCAGTACGGCGCAGAGTATCTGAAGTACCTCGTTCTTGGCCCCTTGCGGGCGGATTTCTCCTGAGAGCCTGTGGCCCCCTTCGATTACGAAACAGGACATGACGGTATTTTTATGTTAGTTTTCAATTCTTCGTATCCTATGGCGGGGAGTTCCTGCTCCAGATAGCGACCCGGTTCCACATCCGGAATGATCTCAGACTCTATCGGAATGTAGAACAGCCTGGAGCTGACCTCGCCCGGAATACCTTTCAGCGACCGAAGACGCTGGGCGTCCTTCTCGGTAGTAAGAACCACCGCTGTGGGATGACGGCGCACGGCTGCGGCCACCTTCGAGATATCCGAAAGAGTATAGTCGTGATGGTCCCCGAAACTGACAGTCTCGCTTACCGTATATTTCCAGCTCACCCCGCGGCGGACCGAACGGTCGTCCGCAATACCGGCCAGCACCACCGCACTCTTCGAATAGACGAAACGGCTGTCCCCCTTCTCTGGGATTACCGGCTGCGGCGGCAGATATTTTATACCGGAGAACAGCAGCGGGATATCCTTCCTCAGTTCCAGACTCTCCCTCCACCGGAGCCGCTCGGAAGACGGGATTTCTCCCTCCATCTTGGTGACAATCACCATGTCCGCCCTCCGGATCTGATTCGGCAGGTCGCGCAGCCTGCCTATCGGCAGAAGGCTGTCCTTGAAGACAGGACGGGTGCTGCTTACCAGGACAATCGAGAAATCCGGACGCAGCCTCCGGTGCTGGAAGGCATCGTCCAGAATCACCAGATCCGGCCGCACCTCAGGGGACATTGCCGCCAGGGCATCCACCGCCCTCCGGCGGGAAGCGTCCACGACCACTGTAACATACGGGAACTTGCGCTTTATCTGCAGGGGCTCGTCCCCCACGTCCTTATAATGGTCATCTACGGAAACTGTCCTGAATCCTTTGGTCCTCCGTCCGTATCCCCTGGACACCACGGCTATCTTCCGGCTGTCCCTGTAGAGACGGATCAGCATCTCCACCGCCGGGGTCTTGCCGGTGCCGCCTACGGTAATATTGCCCACGCAGATGGACGGCAGGGCCGACGGGTAGGACTTGAGAACACCCCTGTCATAAAAAAAGTTTCTCAACGCCAGTACCAAAGTATATGGGAAAAGTACTATTCTGTCTATCTTCATACGTGCTGACTTCACAATAATTTGTCAAATATACTCATTTTTAAAAATAATGTCATAATTTTGCGGAACTAAAACCACCCGTGCCAGAGTATGAGTATAGTTATCAAAGAGGTGCTTACCCTCAAAGACCTGAAACGCTTCGTAAGATTTCCACGTGAACTGTATAAAAACGACCCGCTCTACGTTCCGCCCCTGGACGCGGACGAGATGAACTCGCTGCGCAAGACCAACCCGGCGTTCGCTCACTGCGAAAGCCGTTACTGGCTGGCTTACAAGGACGGAGAGATAGTAGGACGCATCGCCGGCATCATCAACCACAACGCCAACTCCGACTGGAACGAGCAGAATATCCGCTTCGGCTGGCTGGACATGATAGACGATATCGAGGTCACTGAGGCACTGGTGGATACCGTGGCCGAATGGGGTCGCGAGAAAGGTCTGGAGACCATGAACGGGCCCTGGGGCTTCTCCGACATGGACAAGGAGGGCCTGCTGGTGGAGGGCTTCGACCGCGAGCCTTCTATAACTACTCTTTATAATTTCCCCTACTACGGCGTACATCTCGAGAAACTGGGATTCCGCAAGGAGGTGGACTGGATACAGCGCAGGCTGCTGGTACCCGAGGCCGTGCCCGAGAAACTCGTCGCCTACGACAAGATCATCCGCGAGAAGTACGGAGTCTCTGTCATTGTTCCCCGCAAGGCCAAGGACATCAAGCGCAGGGCCGAGGAGATATTCGCCGTGCTCAACGACTCCTACTCCGTCCTGCACGAGTTCACCCGCCTGACCGACAAGCAGGTTCAGATGTACATCGCCCAGTACATGCCCTTCATCAACAAGAACATGATCTGCGTCGTAGTAGACCAGAACGACCGCGTGGTGGGATTCGCCATCACCATGCCCTCGCTCTCGGACGGATTCCGCAAGGCCGGCGGAAAACTGTTCCCCTTCGGCTTCATCCACATACTCAAGTCCCTGAGAACTTTCCACACTGTTGAGTGCTACCTCATAGGCGTCATTCCAGAATATAAACACAAGGGCATCAATGCTCTTATCTTCAACTATCTGCAGAGCAACTACATCAAGATGGGCTTCAAAGACGTAGTCTCCAACCCCCAGCTGGAGAACAACCTGGCCGTCCAGCGGCTCTTCGACTACTACGACACCGAGTTCTACCAGCGCCGCCGCTGCTACACCCGCAGCCTGGTGGAGGGACGTCCCACGACCGAGACAGCCATCTTCGCAGCCGGCTGCTTCTGGGGAGTGCAGCACTACATGGACAAGGCCCCCGGCGTGCTCTCCACCACCGTCGGCTACATCGGAGGACACCGACGCAACCCCACCTACGAGGAAGTCAAATCGCACAAGACCGGACACTACGAGGCCATCCGCGTGGAGTTCGACCCCGCACAGACATCCTACGAGAAACTCTGCAAGCTCTTCTTCGAGATACACGACCCTGCACAGCTCGACGGACAGGGTCCGGACCTCGGCCCCCAGTACCTGAGCGGCATCTTCTTCACCTCCGGCCTGCAGAAAAGCAAGGCTGAGGAAGTAATGGCCCTGCTGCGCCGCCGCGGCTACGAGGTCAACACCTTCATCGCCCCCGCCGCATCCGTCACCACCCCCGACACCCCCGTCGACCAGACCTTCTGGCCCGCCGAGGACTACCACCAGCACTACTACGAGAAGACCGGCGGCAGCCCCTACTGCCACTTCCGCACCAGGAAATTCTGATATTGATATGCCCGCCAAGAAACACATAGACAAGACCAATGCGGCCAGGCTGTTGGACCGCGCCGGGATATCCTACGAACTGATTCCCTACGAAGTAGATGAGGAGCACCTCTCCGCCGATGCCGTAGCCGCAAAGCTCGGAGAGGACATCGCCTGCGTCTACAAGACCATCGTCCTGCGCGGTGACCGCAACGGCCATTTCGTCTGTGTGGTCCGGGGCGACAGCGAGATCGACCTCAAGGAAGCCGCCCGCGTCTCCGGCAACAAGCGCGCCGAACTGATTCACGTCAAGGAACTCCTTCCCCTGACCGGCTACATCCGCGGCGGCTGCTCCCCCATCGGCATGAAGAAGCCCTTCCCCACCTACTACCAGGCATCCATCACAGAGCACCCCTACGTCTACGTCAGCGCCGGCATGCGCGGCCTCCAGCTCAAGATTGCCCCGGCCGACCTCATTGCCTTCACTCACGGCCAGCTGTTCTGACCGTCCCTGCTGCCCGGCCTCCCGATGCGATTCCGCCTAAACGAGACTCCGCCCCACGCATTGCCTTCCAGATACGGGCCCAACACCTGAAGACCTCTCCTCCTGAATGAATGCCTTTACCCGAACCCCATTCAACTCTATACTGTCTGTATTTCGCATATTCACATAAAAACATTACGCTTTTGCGCACCTTCCGAAGGTGAGGCGAAAACACGGGAATTCTGCACACCTTCCGAAGGTGGGGAAGATGCAGGGGAAGAAGAAACACGGATACAGAGCGCTCTCGACGCAGTGACGCTTTTGCGCACCTTCCGAAGGTGAGGCGAAAACGCGGGAATTCTGCACACCTTCCGAAGGTGGGAAAGGTGCAGGGGAAGAAGAAACACGGATACAGGGCACTCTCGACGCAGTGACGCTTCTGCGCACCTTCCGAAGGTGAGGCGAAAACGCAGGGATTCCACACACCTTCCGAAGGTGGGGAAGGTGCTCGGCTTCACGTCCGAAATGACGCTTATGGGAGAAGGTGGACGGAAAGCGGCCGGCCCGCGGAGTCCACGGGATAGCGGGCGCCCTCCCGCTCCAGCTGCGCGGCCATGTGCTCCAGCAGCGAGGCGGTCACGTCCGGATAGCGGGCACTGACATCCTCGGTCTCGCAGGGGTCGGAGGCTAAGTCATACAGGACACAATGCGCGGCAGAAGGCTTCTCCGGAGACCAGTAGTAAATCAGCTTCCAGTCGTCCTCGCGGTAGGCGGTGAAATATTTTCCGCGGTGGTCGTGGGGGAAATGCATAAGGAAGGTATCGGGATGGCGTCTGTCCTCCCCGCGCACGATGATCCGGCTGAGGTCGTGGCCGTCCACAGGATGGGTCTCCGGCACCCGGGCTCCGACAAGGGCGGCTATAGTCGGGTAAATGTCCATGATGGTCCCCATCTGCGTACGGATTTCGCCCTGAGGAATCGGGAGCAGGCGCTGTGCACCAGAAGTATTACGGGCCAACTGTCCACGGCGGACGGAACGGCCATCTTCAGGAGCAGCCCACGCAACAATGAACGGCACGCGGATACCCCCCTCGAACTCAGTGCCCTTCTTGCCCCGCAGCGGTGCCGAGGAGCCGTAGCCCCGCTCCTCCCCTATAGGCGCGTCGGAGCCATTGTCCCCGAGGAAAAATATCAGGGTGTTCTCCGCCACTCCCTTCTCTTCTAAGAAATCCATGATCTCCCCGAGCGAGCGGTCCATCCCCTCGATGAGGGTGGCGAATTTCTTCGCGGACACGCTGTACGATGTGTCGGCATCATAATTCTGCATATAGCGGGGATCCGACATGAAAGGGGCATGCACGGCGTAGTGCGCCATGTTGAGGTAGAACGGCACGCCCTCCTCTATGGCCCGGGACATCTCTTCCTCTGCCCTGAGGGTCAGCGCGTCAGTCAGGAAGACGTCGTCCTCGAAGAATTCCTCCAGGCCGGGGACTGCCCGCGAGCGTGTACCTCCGTAGAGGCCGTATCCGTCCCGACCGTAGTAGCTGCCGGGCTCACCTATCGAACAGCCGGCCACATTGACATCAAAGCCAAGAGCTAAAGGGTCCTCTCCCTGACTTCCGAACGGCCCGAAATGGGCCTTGCCCACGTGTATCGTACGGTAACCCGCGTCAGAGAGCATCCGCGGCAGAGTGTAGTCGGAGCTGTCTAAGCCCATCCAGTTCCAGTCGGGCGGACCGTAGGTGTTGCGGTTATTGGACTCGGAGTATATCCAGTTGGTGACTCCGTGACGGGTGGCGTTCTGGCCGGTGAGCAGGCTGGTGCGGGACGGCGAGCTGACGCTCTGGGCGTAGAACTGCGAGAAGCGCACGCCCTGGTCGGCTAACCGCTGCATATTCGGCGTGCGGTACCAGCGGTTGAGCGGATGCTCCACAGGCTGCCCCTCCGGGTCGGTCAGAAAGGGCACCGAAGCATCCATAAGTCCCATGTCATCCACAAGGAAAACTATGATGTTAGGCTTCTGTTGCCCGGCTTTTACACTACTGTCACACGCTACTGTCATCACAGACGCCACGGACGCGGCTGCCGCCACCGGAATTATCGCTGCTGTTTTTCTATCCATAACTTTCAAATGCTGTTTGATGTCTTCCTATATTCTGACAAATCACGTTCCAGTTCCTTTAAACTCTCTATTTTTTCAAGATGTCTCTGTTTCTCCTTATACTCTGAGAAC
>DVHI01000045.1 GCA_018712275.1 Candidatus Coprenecus avistercoris
AGGGCAGACAGAATCATAAACCTGTGCGAAATCAAATTCAGTCTGTCTGAATATACTGTCACAAAAGACTACGACCGTAAGTTGAGAGAACGCCTTCAGACATTCCTTGATGTTGCCCGCCCTAAAAAGGCCATTCATCAGACATTCATCACAACGTATGGTCTACGGAGCAACGAATACGCCGGAAAGATTCAGAGTATCATAACAATGGAAGATCTCTTCCGATAGGTGCACGGCATATACGGCACAAAGATTTTTTATACTTTATGTACTTTGTGATACAAGGTAATAAAAATTTTACATATATTTGCATTGCAGAATAATCAATACACCACAATAGTAAAGTTATGAAACAAGTTCTCAATGTAGGTATCGGAGGCCGCAGCTTCGTCATCGACGAGGACGCCTTCGACCGTCTCAGCGCCTATCTCGACGCCTTCCGCAGCCGCACCGGCATGGGTTATCAGACCAAGGAGGTCATGGATGACCTGGAAATGCGTATCGCTGAGATCTTCTCCGAATCCCTGTCCTCCCGCCAGGAGGTAGTGGACATCTCCCTCGTAGAGCGGGTCATCGCCCAGCTAGGTATGCCCGACGGCTCGACACCTCCCGGAGGCACTGGCTCCGCAGGCGGCGCCAACACCGGCGAGTACTGGCACTCCAGCCGCGAAAGCCGCCCCGTCCGGAAACTCTACCGCGACAAGGACCACAACGTCCTCGGCGGAGTCGCCTCCGGCCTGGCCTGCTACTTCGACGTGGATGTGCTGGTCATCCGCATCCTCTTCGTCTGTCTCTTCCTCTTCGGCTCCTTCGGGGGCTGGGTGTACATCATCCTCTGGATAGCCGTCCCGGCCGCCCGCACCAGCGCGGAGAAATGCCGGATGCACGGTCTCCCGGTCACGGCCGAGAATATGCGCAGATTCTACAATTCAACAAATTAGGGAGGAACAGTCATGGACATCTACACCAACGCAGAGAACGTAAGAACCCAGATGCGCCGCGGCGTCCTCGAGTACTGCATACTCTGCATACTCAGCAAGAAGGACTCCTACGCCACCTCCATCCTCTCCGAGCTCAAGGCGGCCCGGATGATAGTGGTCGAGGGCACCATCTACCCGCTCCTGATCCGTCAGAAGAACCAGGGTCTGCTCACCTACCGCTGGGAGGAGTCTCCCCAGGGTCCCCCGCGGAAATATTATCAGATAACGGACAAGGGCCGTCAGGCTCTCGCCGAGATGGACTCCGCATGGCAGGAGCTGGTGGAGTCAATAGAAACCATTAAAAACATTCAGCCATGCAACAGGTAGTAAAAGTAAGCATAGGAAACATAGCGTTCACCCTGGACAAGGACGCCCACGGACTAATGGAGGACTATCTTGACAGTCTCAAGTCCCACTACAGGGGCAGCGCCAACTGCGGGGAGATTCTCTCCGAGATAGAGTCCCGCATAGCCGAGCTGCTGACCGACAGGGGATACAGGGACAAAGTCGTACCCGCCGAAGCGGTCCAGGAGATCATCAACATACTAGGCCGCCCCGAGGACTTCGACTCAGAAGCCGAAAACGGAGACCAGCCCCGGAACAAGAAGAGAGTGTTCCGCGACCCGGACAATAAAATACTGGGAGGCGTATGCGGAGGCCTCGGAGCCTATTTTTCCGTAGATCCCCTGATATTCCGTATCGCCTTCGCAGTCTGGGTATTCTTCTTTTTCTGGCTGGAAATATTCGAGGACTGGGGCTGGGGCATGTCGGTAATGGGCATGTTCGCATACGTCATTCTGTGGATTTCAATGCCAGAGGCCCGCACGGTCGAGCAGCGCTACAGCATGAAGGGCGGCTCTGTATCCCTGAAAAATATCCAGAAAACAGTGGAGCGCGAGGCGAGGGAAGTCAGCAGCCGCTTCGGGAAAGGCGTCCGCGAGGGGGTCAGAAGCACCGGAGGTTTTTGGAAAGCCCTCGGCCGCGGAATAGAGATGTGCATGGGCATCTTACTGCTGCTCATAGGCATGGCCGGCACAGCTGCGACCGTACTGGCGGCATTCGGACTGGGTATCTGGAACGGGCTGTACGCCTTCGGCACATCCTGGTTCCTGTCCCTCATCTCCGACACTCCGGTATGGGCCACTACCCTTATCTCCATACTGGTGTGCATCGTGGCCATACTTCCGTTCATCGGCATGCTATACGGAGGCATTATGCTGCTTTTCCGGCTCAAGGCACCCAGGTGGAGACCAGGGCTGATCATCTTCATCCTATGGGTGGTGTCCCTGCTGGGTCTCATAGGCGTCTCGTTGGGCAGCCTGTCCACCATCCGCAGCATGGATACCCAGGTAAAGAGGGCACAGCTGCCGGCTGCCGATACCCTGTACATTGAGTTCACAGGCGCATCGCAGTGGAAGGACTACGACGTGCTCATCGACGCCAACCACGTCAGCTACGACCTCCTGTACATGGGCAAGGACAGCGGAGAACCGTTTCTGGTGGTATATCCGGACATCCACCTCAACCGGCACGATGACGACGGCACGCTACGCTCCTACGCCAGGTACATCACCGAAGGCATGAGACTGGAGCAGATGGCCAGGAAGGACTCCACGACCTTCTGGACTCTGGACGGGCAGACCCTGCGTCTGGACCCGATCATATTCTCATCCGACGCCCACGTCACCGACATCGAGCGCAGAGTCTCCCTGAACATCGGCAAGTACACCAAGGTCATAGTACGTGAGCCGGTACATCACGAGTTCGACGGATACTTCGACTTCTGCTCCAACCGCTTCCTCCGCATAGTCGAGGAGCTCGACTGACACTCCGCGGCACATGGCACAGAAAAAGTCTGCCTCACGCTCATGCGCGGGGCAGACTTTTTTCAGCCTACAGGCCTCAGCGTCCTCTTTACTCGGCGGGAGTCTCAACAGGCTCAATGGGAGCGGCCTCTCCACCGGGAAGGGTGGTGGGGAACTCAGGCGCACCGGTGTTGGTGCCGGTCTGCTCAAGACGCTGGAGAACCGCGTTGTCACCCTGTTTTCTGGAAGGAGTGAAAGCCGTAGCCAGAATACAGAGGGCAAGTATGATGATAGCCAGAGTCCAGGTGGCCTTCTCGAGGAAGTCAGCTGTCTGGCGCACGCCGAATGTCTGGTTGCCGGCCGCGAAGTTGGCGGCAAGTCCGCCTCCCTTGGAGTTCTGAATCAGTACTACGAAGGTGAGCAGGATGCTCGCGATGATTATCAAAATCAAAATTGCTATGAACATAACTTTACAAATGTTTCTTTATATCGTTTTTAAGGGCTGCAAAGTAAGCACTTTTTTCCGGATATAGCAAAATTAGTTTCTCATATACCTCATTTGCCCTGTCATACAGCTCCTGATCGGCATAAATCCTGGCAAGAGTCTCTGTATAATATGCTCCGTCCGTGAATTCCGAGCTGTCACCGGAAACCTGGGTATCGTGTACAGTACCCAGGGACGAGATGTCCCTGTCCTGAACATTACGCAGTTCTTCCGGCATAAAATAGTCTCCACCAACCACATAGATTTCTCTTCTGACTCCCGCAGAAGAGATCGGTCCGGTCTCTGCCTGTTCCTGTATGCCTACAGACTCACGGACTGGCTCCTGTACCTGCCCGTCATCCGGTTTTTCAATATGGAGGTCCAGCTCGTACACCTGTTCCGGCATCTGAGCGGCCTCATCGGCAACAGCCGCCGACGAGAGCATATATGCCTCCCGGAACACACTGTACTCCGGATAAAGGTAGAGTACGGTTCTGCGCAAAGTATCTCTCCTATACTCCTCTCCCATAGCGGACATCTTGAGGAACAACTCCTTACGGGCTATCGGAAACCATGGATAGTCTTCCAGCAGCTTCTCCAGGTCAGATATAGAATATCCTTTCAGACTGTATACTTCCATAACATTACCAATTGGCCACAGTGGCATTGAATATATCCTCCACCAGAATGTCGATAATCTCGTCGCAGAGCGAGGACTCCACCGCATCGAGCAGCTGGTTGGAATCATAGTCCGCGTACGCCGAGAAGGACTTCTCAAAATCCTCTTCTGGATGCAGGCGGTTTGTAAAGTAAATCTTGACCGTTACGGTAAGACGGTTCTGCGAGGCTACCTCGTCGGCCGTCACGGCCATAGGCTTGGTATCGTATGACGTTATCTCGCCGGAGACATTCATATCTCCGTTCTCCGGCAGGATGTCCAGGCTGGTCAGCCTCCTGTACTGGTCTATAAGGGCATCGGAAAGGCTGGACGCCAGCGTAGGGTTGACCTTCAATGCATTGTTCTGAAAATACTCCACGGCTATCGTCTTGACATCCGGCTGTATGGACGTTCCGGAGAAAGAGTAGATTCCGCATCCGGAGACGGCCGCTGCCGCCAGAAGAGGAAGAATAGCCCTAATTATTCTCTTCATCATTACTTCTCGTTTATTTTCAATTCTTTAATCTTTCGGTACAATGTTCTCTCCGAAATACCGAGCTCGGCCGCAGCGGCCTTCCTCCTCCCCTCATGCTTCTCCAGGGCCCGGCGGATCATATCGTCGTTCACGTCCTGGATGGTGCGGGGTGCATCCTCCTCCTTCACCGGCTCCGGAATCACCTCAGCAGCAGGCACCGTGATCGAATAGTCGTGGGAAAGCTTGTGCGGGAACTCCGGGACATCGGAAACTTTCACGGGCAGGGCATGCGCCGTATGGTCCGTATGTACCTGGCCTACGGCCGGAGCGTCCACCACCCTCGTCCCGGTCACCATGGACTTGAGCTCATCCATCTCCTCCCGGAGCTGGAAAAGCATCTTGAAGATGATGTCGCGGTCCTGGATATTGCCGGCCGTTCCGCTGTCGCAGCCACGCACCGGCATCTGGTTCGGATCATCCGGAGGCAGATACCGCACGAGTACATCCGGAGTCACCTGACGGTCCTTCTCAAGAATGGAAATCTGCTCCGCGACATTCTTGAGCTGACGGATATTGCCCGGCCAGCGGTAGGACTCCAGGAGGATCCTGGCCTCTGGAGTGAGTCTCACTGCGGGCATCCTGTATTTGTCGGCGAAGTCCAGGGCAAATTTCATGAAAAGCAGGTGGATGTCTCCCTTACGCTCCCTCAGGGGCGGAATGGATATAGGTACGGCATTGAGACGGTAGTACAGGTCCTCGCGGAACCGGCCGTTGCGGATAGCATGCTGGAAATTGACGTTGGAGGCTGCGATTACGCGGACATCGGTTTTCTGCGTTTTGGACGAGCCTACGCGGATGAATTCTCCGGATTC
This sequence comes from Candidatus Coprenecus avistercoris, assembly GCA_018712275.1. Lineage (GTDB taxonomy): Bacteria > Bacteroidota > Bacteroidia > Bacteroidales > UBA932 > Coprenecus > Coprenecus avistercoris. Next base: position 5,275 of record DVHI01000045.1, read on the forward strand.
CAGAACTCTCAGCAGGCGGGCCTGGGTGGGAAGCGGCAGCTCACCGACCTCGTCCAGGAAGATGGTGCCCTTGTCCGCAGTCTCGAAATATCCCTTCCGCGCCTCATTGGCTCCGGTAAACGAGCCTTTCTCATGTCCGAAGAGCTCGGACTCGATGGTGCCCTCGGGGATCGCTCCGCAGTTGATGGCGATGTAGTTGTTGTGCTTACGGGGACTATAAGCATGTATAATCTTGGGTATCACCTCCTTGCCCACGCCGCTTTCCCCGGTGATAAGGACTGACAGACTGGTCCCCGCAATCTGTATTGCGGTGTCTATCGCACTGTTAAGCCTCGGATCATTGCCTATAATACCGAAGCGGTTCTTGATTTCGCTGAGTTCCATATCTGCAAAGTTATCATTTTTTGTCGTCAAAACTCAAATTATTATTATATTTGCGTTTACTTTAGTGTAAAAGGATAATAACTTTTAAAATATCTGTAATGAAAAAAATTTTTAACGTACTGATGATTGCCGCAGCAGGTCTGTTCATCACCACCTCCTGCGGTAGCCCCAAGAAGATGGCGGAAAGCGCCGAGGAAGTATCTGTCAGCTGCAATCCCCAGGTTCTCGAAGTGATTGCCGGCAACATCAAGGCCGATGTCACCGTCACATTCCCCGAAGACTTCTTCCACCCCAAAGCTATCGTTGAGATGGTTCCGGTGCTCGTATACAACGGCGGTGAGACCGCTCTCGACCCCGTGATGCTTCAGGGTGAGGACGTAACCGAGAACTACGAGGTAGTTCCCGAACTCGGCGGCACTGTCAACAAGACATTCAACTTCGAGTATGTGGAGGGCGTAGAGAACTCTCACCTCGAGCTCAGAATGACCGTTATCCACAAGGAGAACAGGATTCCCTTCACAGCTCCCTACAAGGTGGCTGACGGAGCCAACACCACTTACATGCTCGTAAAGAAGGACGGCAGCCTCGCATACGCTCCCGACGCATACCAGGCCATCATCCCTGAGCAGAACGAGACCCAGATTCTCTATCTGATCAACAGCGCCACAGTCCGTCCCTCTCAGCTGAAGAGCGATGACATCAAGGCATTCCAGGAGTTCCTCGCCAGCATCAAGGCTGATGAGCGCAGAGAGCTCGTAAGCACCGACATCGTTGCCTACGCTTCTCCTGACGGAAAAGAGGACTTCAACGCCGAGCTGTCCGCAAAGCGCGCCAAGACTGCAAGCGACGCCTTCAACAAGAAGATCAACAACAAGGATATCGCCATCGAGACCACCGTCAACACCACCAATGTGGATGAGGACTGGGACGGCTTCAAGGCCCTCGTATCCAACTCCAACATCGAGGACCGCGACCTTATCCTCCGCGTCCTGGAGATGTACAGCGATCCCGCCGTACGCGAGAGAGAGATCAAGAACATGTCTCAGGTCTACACTGTCCTGAAGAAGGACATCCTTCCTGAGCTCCGCCGCGCAAGATTCATCGCCAACGTAGAGTTCACCAACTACAGCAACGATGAGCTCGTGGCCCTCGTAAACGACAACATCGAGATTCTCGACGAGGAGGCTCTCCTCCGCGCAGGTTCTCTCCTGAGTGACGCCAACCAGAAAATCACCGTATACCAGAAAGCTGTCGAGAAGTTCAACAGCGACCGCGCCAAGATCAACCTCGGTGTGGCTTACCTGACCCTCAACAAGAATGCCGAGGCCGAGCAGGCTCTCGCAGGTGTAGCCGACAAGGGCAATACCTATTATAATAATGCAGCCGGAGTCGTAGAGCTCCGCAAGGGCAACAACGACGCTGCAGTAGCCGCATTCAACAAGTCAGGTCTGAAAGAGGCTCAGTACAACCTTGCAGTGGTTGACATCCTCAACGGCAAATATGCTGACGCAGCTTCCAAGCTGAAAGGTGCAAACAGCTTCAACGAGGCCCTCGTCAACATCCTCAACGGCGACCTCAATGCCGCCTCCAATATTCTTGCTGACGCCAAGTGCCAGTGCAAGAACTACCTGAAGGCCATCATCGCCGCCCGTCAGGGTGATGTAGAGGCTGCAAAGGCCGCTCTCGAGATTGCTTCCAAGGATGAGGCTCTCGCAGCACGTGCCGAGAACGACATCGAATTTGCCAAGATCAACTAACCATCTGCGGCAGACGTAAAAAAGAAGTTCCGGTGGTTCAAGACCATCGGAACTTTTTTTATTCTGACCGGAAGGATTATTTGCTGAGTTCGGCCAGATGCTTGGTATAGAGGCCGTCGATGATACCGTCCGAGAGGCCAATGACGGGCACGTATATGTAGGCGGCTCCCGTAATGGAGGCTATGGTCAGGAATATCTCTCCTGCGGGAACGATGACATCGGCCCTGTCCGCCTTAAGCTCATACTCCTCCATTCTCTGCCTTACATTCAGAGCTTTCAACCGGTCGTGAAGGGCCTGAAGAGACGAGACGCTCATACGGGGATACCGCTTGTCGCGACGCTCCACGAGCTTGTACAGCTTGTTGATGTTGCCTCCAGAGCCTACAATGCTGATACCGGGATACGACGCAGCCAGATCCTCCATATCGGACCGGAGTCTCCTCCACTCCCCTTCAGTGACCGCCTCGTTGAGCATCCTCACCGTACCTATATTATATGACTTGGAACATATCAGCTCACCGTCAGCCATAAGATTGATCTCTGTGCTTCCGCCGCCGACATCCACGTACATAAAGTTGCCGCGCCGGCCGCGCATGCTCTCGATGTGGTTGTTGTAGATCATGCGGGCCTCCTGCTGTCCGTCGATGATTTCTATCTCTATTCCGGTCTTTTTGCGTACCTCCCTGATAATATCCTGTCCGTTGGCGGCATCGCGCATGGCCGAGGTGGCGCAGGCCCGGTAATCAGAGACATTGTAAATCTTCATCAGCTGCTTGTAGGATTTCATCAGGCGCACCAGATCCTTGCGGCGGCGCTCGGATATGCTTCCCCCGTTGGAGAACACATCGAAGCCCAGCCTGAGAGGCACCCTCAGCAGCAGCACCTTGCTGAAACGGGGCTGATGGTCGTCCTCCAGCTGCTTGATGAGGAGGCGGACCGCATTCGAGCCTATGTCTATAGCCGCGTATGTTACCGCATTGTCACGGTAGTCCGCTACAGTTTCGTTATTCATCATATCTGTCATAATTTTCCTGTTTAAGCCATCCCGGCATCATACTCCCGCTCCTTGGCCTCGAGTGCCTCATAGTACCTGTACAGAGCCTGCTGGGAACCGGTCTCAAGCGGTTCCTCACAGGTCCACGGCATGTTGGCGCCGGTGCCGTCCACAGTCCTGCCCTGCCTGACATCCCGGAGGGCATAGTCCACTATCCGCTTCATTTCCTGCTTGATGGTGGGGTCGTAGACCGGAACGACGACCTCGACGCGGTTGTCCAGGTTTCGGGGCATCCAGTCAGCCGAACCGATGAACACCTTCTCCTCCCCTCCTGCCGCGAACACGAAGATACGGGAATGTTCCAGATAGCGGTCGATAATCCCGTTGATACGGATATGGCAGTTCTCCGGCAGTCTGTCCGTAACTATCGAGCAGTTGCCGCGCACGGACATCTCTACGTCCACTCCGGCGTACGCCGCCTCATATATCCTTTCCACCATCTCCGGATCCGTGACATGGTTGAGCTTCATGCGGATATAGGCCGGCTTGCCGTTCTTCCTATTGCGGATCTCAGCGTTTATCAGGGAGATGAACCTGCGCTTCATCTCATTCGGGGAGACCAGGAGTTCCTTGAACTGAATCGGAGCATAGGGCTTCTCGATAAAGTCGAAGACCTGCGCGACCTCCTTGACTATCCTGCGGGAGGAAGTCATCAGGATGCAGTCGGTGTAGGCCCGGGCATTGCCCTCGTGGAAGTTACCGGTGCTGATGCAGGCCAGGTCCCCTCCCTTCTTCATGCCGATGTGCAGGACCTTCGAATGTACTTTCAGACCTTCCACTCCGAAGATTACCTTCACCCCTGCATCCTCCAATTTCTGGGACCATTTGATATTGGATTCCTCGTCGAAGCGGGCCAGAAGTTCTATGACTACAGTCACTTTCTTTCCGTTGCGTGCGGCCGCTATCAGGGCCCTGACCACCTTCGAATCCTTGGCCAGACGGTACAGGGTTATCTTGATGCTGCTGACACTGCGGCTGGTAGCCGCCTCATGCAGGACACGGATGAACGTGTCGAAACTGTGATAGGGCACGTGCAGGAAACGGTCCTGCCTCCGGATGCGCTCCAGAATACTGCCGGGCCCGTCTAAAGAATACCTGCGGATAGCCGGCATCGGGGGATATTTCAGGGCACTTCCAGTAAAAGAGGGGAACTTCATCAGATCCTTGTGGTTCTGGTAGCGTCCTCCGCGCAGGACAGTGTCCCGCTCCCCAAGGTCCAGCTTGCCGAGTACACGCCGCAGCAGGTCTTCCGGCATATTCTCGTCATAGATAAATCTCAAAGGCTCTCCTTTCTTCCGGCTCTTGAGGCCCTTCGATATCTTCTGGAGAATGCCGCTGCGCTGGTCATTGTCTATCTCCATCTCGGCATCGCGGGTGAACTTGAAGGTATAGGCGCTGAATGAGGAAAATCCGTTGCCTTCGAAGACCTTGGGCAGACAGCAGCGCACCGCATCGTCGATATACATGATATAGCTTTTCCCCTCCTTGTCCGGCAGACGGATGAATCGTCCGCAACTGTCCACCGGGAGACTGAAATAAGCATAGTCGTATGCGGTCTTTCCCCTCTCGTTGATACGGCATGCCTTGACGGCCAGATATATCTTCTCGTCAGTCTCGTAATCCAGATGACGCACGGCACTCAGCCATATCGGCACGATAAAGCCGTCTATGCGCTCCTGATAGTAGTTACGGATATACGCTACCTGCTCCTCATCCGCCTGAGTATCGGAGATGATGCAGATATTGTGCTCCGCAAGGGCCTCGTTGACCTGCTTTACCGCCACCTCGAAATCCTTGGCATACCTGCTGTTGAGCCGGTTGATCTGCTTGACCGTCACGGCCGCCGTCCTGGCCTCGCGCAGCCCGGTCTTCCCGTCCCACTCGGCCACCCGGTTCAGGGAGGCTACGCGGACGCGGAAAAACTCATCCAGATTATTGGAGTAAATCCCCAGGAAATTCAGCCTCTCAAGGAGCGGAACTTCCTCTTTACAAGCCTCTTGCAGCACACGCCGATTGAAGTACATCCAGCTGATGTCCCTCTCGAGATACGGCTTCATTGTCTTTTTCTTTCCCATAATTGACAAATTTGCCGCAAGTTAGGGATAAATTGTAAAATGAATTGTTAAAATAATGTTACAAATCAGTCGAGCTTCAGCACGGCCATGAAGGCGCTCTGGGGCACCTCCACGTTGCCGATCTGCCGCATGCGCTTCTTGCCCTTCTTCTGTTTCTCGAGGAGCTTGCGCTTACGGGTGATGTCACCGCCGTAACACTTGGCCAGCACGTCCTTGCGCACTGCCTTTACGGTCTCGCGGGCAATGATCTTCGCCCCGATGGCGGCCTGTATAGCTATCTCGAACTGCTGGCGGGGAATCAGTTCCTTGAGCTTCTCGCAGATGCGGCGGCCGAAGTCGTAGGCCCGCTCGCGGTGAATCAGGGAGGACAGGGCGTCAACCGACTCGCCGTTGAGCAGGATGTCCAGCTTGACCAGGTCGGCCTTCTGATAGCCGATGATGTGGTAGTCGAAGGAGGCATAGCCGCGGGAGATGGACTTGAGCTTGTCGTAGAAGTCGAAGACTATCTCGGCCAGGGGCATGTCGTAGGTGAGCTCCACGCGGTCGGCGGTCAGGAAATGCTGTCCCTTGAGCACCCCGCGCTTGTCCAGGCAGAGCTTCATGATCTGACCGAAGTACTCGCTCTTGGATATGATCTGGGCCCGGATGTAGGGTTCCTCGATGTAGTCAATCAATGTCGGCGCCGGAAGACCTGAGGGGTTGTGTACGTCCACCACCTCGCCCTGGGTGGTGTACACTTTATAGGATACGTTGGGGACAGTGGTTATCACGTCCATGTCGAACTCCCGGTAAAGCCTCTCCTGCATGATCTCCAGATGGAGCAGGCCGAGGAAGCCGCAGCGGAAACCGAAGCCCAGGGCCAGGGACGACTCGGGCTCGAAGACCAGGGAGGCGTCGTTGAGCTGGAGCTTCTCGAGGGAGGCGCGGAGATTCTCGTACTCGTCGGTCTCGACCGGATAGACTCCGGCGAAAAGCATGGGCTTCACCTCCTCGAAACCGGCTATCGACTCGGAGCAGGGCCGGTCCACATGGGTGATGGTATCGCCGACCTTCACCTCCACCGCCGTCTTGATGCCGGAGATGATGTAGCCCACGTTGCCGGTAGTCACCTCGTCCGTAGGACACATCCGCAGCCGGAGGTAGCCCACCTCGTCGGCCTCGTATTCCTTGCCGGTGTTGAAGAACTTCACCTTGTCGCCCTTGCGTATCACGCCGTTGACCACCTTGAAGTAGGCGATGACGCCCCGGAAGGGATTGAACACCGAGTCGAAGATCAGGGCCTGGAGCGGAGCCTCAGGGTCGCCCTTGGGAGCGGGGAAACGCTCTACCACCGCATCCAGGATGGCCGGCACGCCCTCGCCCGTCTTTGCGCTGCACAGCAGGATGTCCTCCCTGTCGCAGCCTATCAGGTCCACTATCTGGTCGCTGACCACGTCCACCATGGCCGCGTCCATGTCTATCTTGTTCAGCACCGGGATAATCTCCAGGTCATGGTTGATGGCCAGGTAAAGGTTCGATATCGTCTGGGCCTGTATGCCCTGGGTGGCATCCACCACCAGGAGCGCTCCCTCGCAGGAGGCTATGGCGCGGGACACCTCGTAGGAGAAGTCCACGTGGCCCGGAGTGTCGATGAGGTTGAGGATGTATTTCTCTCCCTTATAGTTGTACACCATCTGTATCGCGTGGCTCTTGATCGTGATGCCCTTCTCCCTCTCAAGGTCCATGGAGTCCAGGACCTGATCCTCCATCTCCCTCTCGGTCAGGGTATGGGTGTGTTCGAGCAGACGGTCCGCCAGGGTGCTCTTGCCGTGGTCTATGTGCGCTATAATGCAGAAATTCCGGATATTTTTCATTTTCTTCAGATAATCGCTGCAAATATACTATCTTAGCGGGATAAACACAAACTGATATGACTGACATACAAAAGCTGACCGACACAGCGTCCCAGGTCCGCAGGGACATACTCAGAATGGTCACACAGGCCGGGTGCGGACATCCCGGCGGATCAATGAGCAGCACTGACTTCATCACTGCTCTGTATCTGGACGTTATGAAACACTCCCCCGAGGGCTGGAGCCGCAGCGGCAAGGGCCAGGACATGTTCATCCTCTCCACAGGGCACATGTCTCCCCTGCTCTACAGCATCCTCGCCCGCACCGGGTACTTCCCCACCTCCGAGCTTGGAACTTTCAGACATCTGGGCTCCAGGCTCCAGGGCCATCCGTCCACTGACTTCAACCTCCCAGGCGTCTACATGCCCTCCGGCTCCCTCGGCCAGGGTCTTTCCGTAGCCTGCGGCGCAGCCCTCGGCAAGAGGCTCGACGGCGAGGACAACACCGTCTACGTCCTCTGCGGTGACGGCGAGAGCGAGGAAGGCCAAATCTGGGAGGCAGCCATGTTCGCCGCCCATCACAAGGTGGACAATCTCATCGCCATGACCGACTGGAACCACCAGCAGATCGACGGCACCGTGGACTCGGTCATCGGACTCGGAGACCTCGAGGCCAAATGGAAGGCATTCGGCTGGGAGTGCATCCAGGCTGACGGCCACGACATGCAGGCCATCCTGGAGGCATTCGCCAAGGCAAAGGCCCTCTCCCGTCACGGCAAACCCGTGATGATCCTCTTCCACACCGCCATGGGCAAGGGCGTGGACTTCATGGAGGGCACCAACGAATGGCACGGCAAGGCTCCCTCGCCGGAGCTCTGCGACAAAGCCCTCGCACAGGTCAGGGAAACCCTCGGAGATTATTAATTCTAAAGGTACAGGACAATGATGGAAAAATTCATAAATACAGGAAACAAGGACACACGCTCGGGCTTCGGTGCAGGACTCACGGAGCTGGGCAGGACAAACGACAAGGTGGTAGCGCTCTGCGCTGACCTCACCGGCTCGCTGAAGATGAACACATTCGCCAAGGAGCACCCCGACCGCTTCTTCCAGTGCGGCATAGCCGAGGCCGACATGATAGACGTGGCCGCCGGACTGTCGCTCAGCGGCAGGATTCCCTTTGCCGGCTCCTTCGCCAACTTCGTGACCTCCCGCGTCTACGACCAGGTCCGTCAGGGCATCTGCTATGCCAGTACCAACGTCAAGATAGCCGCCTCCCACGCCGGCATCACCCTCGGTGAGGACGGCGCCACCCATCAGGTGATGGAGGACATCGGCATGATGAGGATGCTCCCGCGCATGACCGTCATCAACCCCTGCGACTACAACCAGACCAAGGCCGCGACCATCGCGGCAGCCGCATACGAAGGACCGGTATACCTCCGCTTCGGCCGTCCCTCCGTACCCAATTTCACTCCAGAGGACCAGGTATTCGAGATAGGAAAGGCCCTGAAACTGGTCGAAGGAAAGGATGTGACCGTCTTCGCCACCGGCCACCTGGTATGGGAAGCCCTCCTTGCAGCCGAGGAACTGGAGAAACAGGGAATCTCCGCAGAAGTTATTGACATACACACCATCAAGCCCCTGGATACGGAGGCTGTGCTCGCTTCCGCCGCCAAGACCGGAGCGGTGGTGACTGCCGAGGAACACCTGATTGCCGGAGGCCTTGGAGAGCTGATCGCCGGAGTACTGGCCCGCCACACCCCCTGCCCAGTCGAGATAGTGGCCGTGGACGACCTCTTCGGTCAGAGCGGAAAGCCCGCCGAGCTGATGAAAGCCTACGGGCTCGATGCAGAACATATCGTATCCGCCGCACTGAAAGCCATTTCCAGAAAGAAATAAATGACAGAGGACAAGGAAATACTGGACGCATTCCGCCAGGAGGGGAAGGAGGACTACGCCTTCAACCTCCTGGTGCGCCGGTATTCCCGCGACCTCTACTGGCAGATCCGCAGGATGGTCCTAGACCATGACGACGCGGACGATCTGCTCCAGAACACACTCATCAAGGCCTGGAAATACCTGCCGGACTTCCGCGAGGACTGCAGGCTCTACACCTGGCTCTACCGGATAGCCGTAAACGAGACTATCAACTTCCTGAAAAGCAAGCGGCTTAGGACTATGTTCTCCCTGACCGGGAAAGAAAGGACCCTCGCCGAAAAGTTCACCGCCGACCCCTATTTTTCCGGTGACGAGATCACCAGGAGACTGTACGCCGGGATGGAGAAACTGCCGCCCAGACAGAAGGTGATATTCACGATGAGGTATTTCGACCAGATGAAATTCGACGACATAGCCAAGGTTCTCAAAAGGACCGTCGGCTCCGTCAAGGCCTCCTATCATCACGCATTCGTAAAGATGAAGCGATATTTGGGAGAGGAGGATTAATCCTATGACTGTTCAAGATGTCTAATCTAAGTATGAGCGAGATAAAAGAAGATATAACCCGGAACCCCTTCACCGTTCCCGACGGCTACTTCGAGTCGCTGGAGGACAGGGTGCGCGAAAGGATACACCGCCCGGCCACGCCTTTCGCCACATTCGTCATGAAGGCCAAGCCGGCCTTTATGATGGCGCTCATGTTCGCTGTCATCGCAGGCTTCGGATGGCTGGCATCGAAAGTCACTCCGCTCCTGTACGAGGACCCTCTGGAATCGGATGATCCCATCATGGCCATGATCGAGGAAGGATATCTGGAAAGCAGTTTCATCTACGCATACAGTGACGAGATCGATCTCGACGAGGCTTTCACCTATTCCCTGGAGAACACAGTGACCATTGAGGGAGAGGTGGAAGAGGAGCTGGAGGCCACTCTCACTGAGGACGACATCCTGGAATATCTGGAAGAAGACAATATTGACCTGAAACCTTAACCATAAAAGAACGCCACCCTCTTATGAAAAGTATCAAGACTCTGATTATTTCCCTGGCAGGGTACCTTCTGCTGTCCCTGCCCTCAGCGGCCCAGCCGGCACCGTGTGCTCCCGGACCCGTTCCCCCCGATCCCCAGAACAAGGAAAAGCTCGAAAGCGCGCGCATTGCCTATTTTACCTCGCGCATGGACCTTACTCCGGACGAGGCTGCCAAGTTCTGGCCGGTGTACAAAGAGTACCGCAAGGCCATGGACGAGGCACGCAGGGCCAACCGCGGTGAATTCCACGAGCTCCGCAGGATGACTGAGGAAGGAAACGCCTCCGAGGTCAACATGAAGAAGCAGCTCATGGACTACATCGACGGATGCAAAAAGGACGATGAGCTGGAGAGACTGTATCTGGATGAGTTTCTTAAAATACTGCCGGTAGAGAAAGTCGCGCTGATGTACGTGGCCGAGGAGGATTTCCGCATAAAGATGATCAAGATGTGGAAAAAGCCCGGAATGGAGAAGGAGCCTAAGCCTGACGCCAGATGATACAGGCCACATCCGTCACCAAGAGTTTCGGCCCGGTGAATGTCCTAAGAGGCATAGACTTTCAGGCCGCCGACCGTGAGGTCGTATCCATCGTGGGAGCCAGCGGGGCCGGCAAGTCCACCCTGCTGCAGATACTCGGCTCCCTTTCCCGCCCCGATACCGGAAAAGTCATCATAGACGGTACCGACATATTTTCCCTGTCCTCCGACGCCCTGGCGGACTTCCGCAACCGGAGGATAGGATTCGTATTTCAGTTCCACCACCTGCTGCCCGAATTCACGGCACTCGAGAACGTCATGATTCCGGCACTGATAGCCCGTAAAGGCGCATCCGACGCCAGACGGCAGGCATCTGAGCTGCTTTCTTCCCTGGGACTGAGCCACAGACTGGAGCACAAGCCCGCCGAACTCTCCGGCGGGGAGCAGCAGCGGGTAGCCATTGCCAGGGCCGTCATCAACCGCCCCAGCGTCATTCTGGCCGACGAGCCCTCGGGCAACCTGGACAGCAATACCAAGAAAGACATCCACCAGCTCTTCTTCGACCTCCGCGACCGCTTCGGACAGACCGTCATCATCGTCACCCATGACCGGGACCTGGCGGCCATGTCGGACCGGATGCTCGAGATGCGGGACGGACTTTTTTGCAATTAGGCAGCTGTATTCTTGCATTTGTCTTACAGATTCTCTAAATTTGTAGGATATTGACAAAATTTACTAACTACTAATATTAATCTTTTGATAAAATGAAAACCTACCAGACCGGAAACATCAGAAATGTCGTGCTTCTGGGAAGCTCTAAATCTGGAAAGACCACCTTGTCGGAAGCCATGATGTTCGAAGGCAAAGTGATTGACCGCAGAGGAACCGTAGAAGCGAAGAACACCATCAGTGACAACACCGAAATCGAGCAGATCAACCAGCGCTCCATCTATTCGACTCCCCTGTACACGGAGTTCATGGACAACAAGCTGAATATCATGGATACTCCAGGTGCCGACGACTTCATCGGCGGAGTGATCTCCTCGTTCAAGGTATGCGACTCCGGTATACTCGTAGTCAATGCACAGCAGGGAGTGGAAGTAGGTACTGAGATTTTCGGAAGGTACGCTGAAAATTATAAGAAGCCTCTCGTGGTGGCAGTGAACCAGCTCGACGCCGAGAAGGCCAACTGGGAGACCACCATCGACTCCCTGAAAGAGGCTTTCGGCAGCAAGATAGTACTCGTACAGTTCCCCGTAGCCGTAGGGGCCGGATTCAACGGATTCATCGACGTGCTCACCATGAAGATGTACACCTTCAAGGACGATAACGGCACCCGCGAGGAGCATGATATCCCCGCAGACCTCAAGGCTCAGGCCGACGAAGTGCTCGCAGCCCTCACCGAGATGGCAGCAGAGAGCGACGAGGCCCTCATGGAGAAATACTTCGACGCAGGTGAGCTGACACGCGAGGAGATAGAAAAAGGTCTCAACCTCGGCTTCCTTCAGGGCTCCATCATGCCTACCTTCTGCATCTCCGCCAGGAAGGATATCGGAGTCAAGAAACTCATGGAGTTCATGATCAACGTGGCCCCCTCACCCGCAGAGGACAAGGAAGCCACCAAGGACGGCAAGAGCATCCCCTGCAGCGCGGACGGTCCCACATCGATCTTCATCTTCAAGAATGCCCTGGAGCAGCACCTCGGAGACGTTGCGTACTTCAAGGTGATGTCAGGCAAGCTGACCGAGGGCATGGACCTGGTCAACGCCGAGAACGGCAACAAGGAGCGCATCTCCCAGATATTCGCAGTAGCCGGCAAGAAGAGGGAGAAAGTAAGCGAGATGGTGGCCGGCGACATAGGCTGCACCGTAAAGCTGAAGACCGTGAAGTCCAACCAGACACTCTGCGCTCCCGGACAGGAAATCGTCTATGAGCCCATCGTATATCCTCAGGCCAAGTACCGCACCGCCATCAAGGCAGTGGACGAGAAGGACGAGGAGAAGCTCGGCGAGATCCTCAACAAGGCCGCAGCCGAGGACCCCACCTACATCGTACAGTACGCCAAGGAGCTTAAGCAGACCATCCTCAGCGGACAGGGCGAGCAGCACATCAATATCCTCAAGTGGCAGATCAACAACATCAACAAGATGGAGATTGAGTTCATGGCACCCCGCATCTCCTACCGCGAGACCATCACCAAGGTCGCAGCAGCCAACTACCGCCACAAGAAACAGTCCGGCGGTGCCGGTCAGTTCGGTGAGGTTCACCTCCTCCTGGAGCCCTACGTGGATGGCGCTCCCCAGAACAACCGCTTCAAGGTAGACGGCAAGGAGATGGTGCTCAACATCAAGTCCAAGGAAGAATACACCATGGACTGGGGCGGAAAGCTCGAGTTCTACAACTGTATCGTCGGCGGCGCCATCGACGCCCGCTTCATGCCCGCCATCCTCAAGGGTATCATGGAGAAGATGGAGGAAGGTCCTCTGACAGGCTCCTACGCCCGCGATATCCGCGTCTACGTGTACGACGGTAAGATGCACCCGGTGGACTCCAACGAGATCTCCTTCAAGCTGGCTGCCCGCAACGCCTTCAAGGAGGCCTTCCGCAACGCCGGCCCTAAGATCATGGAGCCTATCTGCAACATCGAAATCATGGTGCCCGGTGAGTACATGGGCGACGTGATGTCCGACCTCCAGGGCCGCAGGGCCATGATCGAGGGTATGAGCAGCGTCAAGGGCTTCGAGGTGCTCAAGGCCCGCGTGCCTCTGGCAGAGCTCTACAAGTACTCCACCACCCTCAGCTCCCTGACCTCCGGCCGTGCCTCCTTCACCATGGAGATGGCAGAGTACCAGCAGGTTCCTGCAGATGTTCAGGAGAAACTGCTGAAGGCTTATCAGGAAGAAGAGAAGGACGAGTAATTCGGCGCGTCATAACGGGCGAACTGCTGCGTTGTCTGCAGATCAGGCCTAATAGGAAAAAGCCGCATCGGTTGGTCCGGTGCGGCTTTTTTTGGGGGCGGTGGTTTAGAAGAGGGCGTTCCAGGCTTTTTCCATCTGACGCCGGGAGGAGAAGCCGGCAAGGGCCCAGATACAGCTGTAAGGGACTCCGTACTCCACCATAAGGTCCCGGGCGAAGAGGAGACGGGCCATTGTGATTTTCCCGTCACGCCTGTATGAGCGGCGCAGCAAAACATCTCTGATCATAACAACATTATTTTATAGGTTATAAATTACAACCCAAAGTTATTAACTAAGGAGACTTGTATTTCCATTTGTTAAAAAACATACGCATTTTTACATGATTCTTAAAGGCGTATCACTATATATTATAACTGTTAGTTGTATTATATAACTTTCAATTTATTTTTAAATTCCTATTTCGGGTATACTTTTGTTCATATGAACGACAAGGATATCAAAAATAGGATTGCCCGTTACCGCAGGGAGCACAACCTCTCGCAAGCCGAGATTGCGGAACGCCTGTCGATATCCCAGACCGCATACTATAAAATCGAAAGAGGCAAGACCTCACTGATAAGCGAGCATCTTCCGAAGATAGCGGATGCGCTCGACCTCTCGGAAGAGGCACTGGTACTCGGCTACGAACCGGGAGAGAAGGAGAAATACGAAAGCATCATTGCGGAAAAAGACCGCAGGATAGCGGAACTCGAGGCCGCTCTGGCCGACAAGAACAGAATTATCGAACTTCAGGACCGCCTTTTGCGAAAAATTTAGTTGCTTTGCAGCATGTTGAACGCCTACGATATCGCCGGCATCATAGAGGCCGGCACTGACGAGGCGGGACGGGGCTGCATAGCAGGGCCTGTCTACGCCGCAGCCGTCATACTGCCCGGTGACTTCGAGGATCCGGGCCTGAACGATTCCAAGCAGCTCTCGCGGAAGGCCCGCGAGAGACTCCGTGACTACATACAGGACAAAGCCCTGGCCTGGGCCGTAGCCTCCGCCTCTCCCGAGGAGATAGATGAGATCAATATCCTCCAGGCATCCATACTGTCCATGCACCGGGCCCTGGACGCCCTTAAAGTCCGCCCACAGCATATCATAGTGGACGGCAACCGCTTCCGTCCCTACGGGGACATACCTTTCCGCTGTTATGTCAAGGGGGACGGCCGCTATGCATCCATCGCCGCCGCATCCATTTTAGCGAAGACTTACAGGGACGACTGCATGAGGAAGGCCGCAGAGCTGTACCCGCAGTACGGATGGGAGCGCAACTTCGGATACCCTACGGCGGAACACCGCAGCGCCGTTGCGCAATACGGCATCACGCCCCTGCACCGCAGGAGCTTCCAGATACTGCCCGATCCGACATTGTTCTGACTGTCCTTTCTATGATTCCTTGGCGAGGGTGAACTCGAAGCACAGACCGGATGGAGTGACGGGGACGGCCTTTATCGTGCCGCCGTGGAGACATACCGCGTTCCGGACTATGGAGAGACCCAGACCCGTGCCGCCTATCTTGCGGCTGCGGCCCTTGTCTATGCGGTAGAACCGTTCGAAGATACGGGGCAGGTGCATGCTTTCTATCCCCACTCCGTCGTCCTGGATGGATATTCGGTATTCCCGGTCATTTTCCTCCAGGAGCCTTACCGTTACCTTCGTGCCCTTGGAGTAGAAAATCGCGTTCTCCAGGAGATTGCGGAAGATGGAGTAGAGGAGGGAATGATTGCCCTGAATCTCCTTTCCCTCCGGAAAATCGTTGATTATCTGCATTGTTCCCCTGTCCTCAGGGCCTATCTTGGCCATGGGGCTGTCCTTGCCGTCGAATTTGCCGGCGATGGGTTCCATATCGGAGACAGCCTCCGCCACCACGTCCGAGAGGGAGATGCGCTCCTTCTCGATCTTGTCCCCGGCCTCGTCCATGCGGGTGATGGTCGAGAGGTCGAGCAGGAGGCTGGAGAGCCGCTGGGACTGCTCGTAGCACTTGCGGAGGAAGATGTCCCGCTGCTGCGGACTCATATTAGGGTTATTGACGAGAGTCTCCAGGTAGCCGTTGATGCTGCTGACGGGGGTCTTGAGCTCGTGGCTGATGTTCTGGGTGAGCTGCTTTTTCTGACGGATATTGTCCTGGGACTCGCGGGCCACCATCTCGCGGGCGACGGAAAGGGTGTCGCGGTCGTTCATGTCGCGGCGGTAGGTATTCACCAGGCGGTTGAGCAGACGTCCGTACCTGCTTTCGGGGAAAGGCGGGAAAGAGTCGTCGAGAGGGTTGCCCTTCTCGGCCATGTAGACGAACTCCTCGAGTCTGGAGAGAAGTTCCTTCCTATGTATTATCTCCTTGAGCATAAACTTTATACACTCTATACGTCGAAGCCGTAGCCGTAGCCCTGGCGGGTGACGATATACTTGCCGTACTCGCCTATCTTCTTGCGCAGACGGGTGATATTGACGTCGATGGTGCGGTCCAGGACCACCACCTCGTCGCTCCAGACATTGTGCAGGATCTCCTCGCGGGAGAGGACACGGCCGGAGTTGCGCAGGAAGAGGATCATTATCTCCATTTCCTTCTTGGTAAGCTGGACTTCCTGCCCGTCGATATAGCACTTGTGCTTGAGCAGGTCCAGGCGCAGGCCGTTGTACGTGATGCTGTCTCCGCTCATTTCCGTACGGGATGCCGGGACATCGGGCTGAAGCTTCACCGGAGACTGCTGCGCCTGGGGAGCACAGCGGCGGAGTACGCTCTTGACCCTTGCGACCACCTCCCTGACTGAAAACGGCTTGGAGATGTAGTCGTCGGCACCGAGGGTAAGGCCGGCAATCTTATTGTCCTCAGTATCCTTGGCTGTGCAGAAGATAATGGGGATAGACGCCGTGGCCGGATCCTTCTTGAGCATCTGAGCCATCTTGAATCCGCTCATCCCGCCCATCATGATGTCCAGCAGGATGAGGGAAAAACTTTTAATGTCCTTGCCGAGAGCCTCCTCCGCACTGTAGGCCACTTCTACCTCGTAGCCCTCGACCTCCAGATTGAACTGGAGAATCTCACAGATGGACTCCTCGTCATCGACTATAAGAATTCTTTGCATACGCAAATATAGTATATTTTACTTACCCTTCACAGTGGAGAGGTAGGTGTAGGCGCGGATCAGGTGCTTCAGGTTGTCGGCCATCTGCTGGGTCTCCTGCAGGATGGTCTGATAGAGGATGTAGATGTTGAAGTTGGAGGTGTCGGACTCGGAGTTGAAGCGCTCGAGGTTGTTCTTGCGCAGCACGGCCACTTCCTTCTTGTAGGCGGAGATGTCCTTGATCAGCTCCTTGGACTGCTGCTCGGCCGCGGGGTTGAAGTCGTCCACGTAGGCGCGGGTCTTGTTGAGCAGGACGAGGAAGGCCTCGCTGGCGGGAGCGAACTCCTCGGCGCAGTCCTTGGGCAGGGGGTTGAAGTTGTTCTCCAGGTGCTCCTTGCAGGGCTCGGACATACGCTTGAGGCTGTACAGGAGCTGAGAGGTGTTGTTGGCCTCGAGGTGGAACCAGGTGCTGGCCTGCACGGACACGGTCGGGTCGGTGCGCTTGAGGGCCAGAATCTCCTTGCGGCGGACGGACTTGTAGCCGTCTATCTCGGCGTGCATGGTGCTGTACTGACGGCGCAGGCACTTGAGGTTCTCGCTGACGAAGCAGTCGATGAAGTTGGAGTAGTAGTTGGAGACATAGTCCAGTTCCTTGACCGTGCTGTCCTTTACCTGGTTCTTGAGCAGGCTCCATACCTCGGCCGGGTCGTTGGAGGACATCATCTGGTCGAAGACGGTCTTGTTTTTCTCCTTCTCGTGGGCTTTCTTATTGAACTTGATATTGCTGCGGACGATGATGACTATGGCGACGATGCTGAGGAGTATCATGGCTACGAAGCTGCCGTAGTGCATCACGAGGGCTATCGCGAAGCAGACTGCAAAGGCTATCACCGCTGTCAGCAGCCAGCCGCCCATCACGGACATCATGCCGGTCACCCTGCCTACGGCGCTCTCGCGGTCCCATGCGCGGTCCATCAGGGAGGTACCCATGGCCACTGTGAATGTCACGAAGGTAGTGGAAAGAGGCAGTTTGAGGGAGGTGCCAAGGGCAATGAGGAGGGATGATACCACCAGGTTGACGGCGGCCCTCATCTGGTCGAAGGCGGCACCCTTGACGAGGATGGCCTCGTCCTTGTTGAAACGGCTGTCAATCCAGTTGCGGACTCTCAGGGGAGTCACCTTCTCCAGCCATGTGGCGAAGGAATTGGCTATCTGCACGAGGCGGCGGCCGGTGGCGGAGGTGCCGAAGGAGGCCTCGGACTCGTTCTGGTTGGTCAGGTTGACCTCGGTGTTAATCACGTTGCGGGCCTTCCGGGAGGTAGCCAGGGCAAATACCATGGTGGCGCCGGAGAGAATCAGGAATATCATCGGGGTGTGGGCCGGTTCGAGCAGGCTGCCCATCAGGTAGTTGTCGGCTCCCACGCCCATTCCGTTGGCGGAGTAGTCCTGCCATGCGGAGAAACCTGCGAGAGGCACGCCGACGAAGTTCACCAGGTCGTTGCCGGCGAAGGCCATGGCGAGGGAGAGAGTACCCATCAGCACGATGATCTTCAGGATATTGACCTTGCACCAGTGCAGTATCTGCATGATGACGCTGCTGCCGACGAAGAGGCAGAGTACCAGCATGCCGGTGTGCTCCTTAATCCAGGCGTTTGCCTCGGCGGTCATGAATGAGGAGTCCTTCAGACCCTTGATCAGCAGGAAGTACACGATGGCGGTCACGGCTATGCCGCCGAATACTCCCGCTAAGTATTTCATCCTGGGCTTATAGTTGAATGTAAATATCATACGGACTATCCACTGTATCACCATACCGAAGACAAATGCTATGGCTATCGAGAGGAAAATACCGAGTATCACCGAGAGAGCCTTGTCTGTATTGATCATCTGGGCGAATGTCAGGGCGCCGTCGGTCTGGATGTTCTTGATCATGGCGAGGGCCACCGTACCTCCGAGCAGCTCGAAGACGAGGGATACTGTGGTCGAGGTGGGCAGGCCCCTGGAGTTGAATGCGTCGAGGAGTATCACGTCGGTCACCATTACAGCCAGGCAGATAGTTACAATCTCCGCAAACGAGAAATACTGCGGCTGGAAGATACCGTGGCGGGCGATATCCATCATACCGTTGGACAGGGACGCCCCGAGGAAGACTCCGATGGAGGCGATGATGATGAGGTTGCGGAACTTAGCGGTCTTGGAACCTACCGCGGAGTTGAGAAAGTTTACAGCGTCGTTGCTCACGCCGACAATAATGTCCGAAATGGCGAGGCAGAAAAGGAAAATGATAATTCCTATGTACAAAAACTCCATAACTGTGTATATTTTCGGTTGCAAAAGTATGGCTGCTATGTTACAAAACTATTACAAAATTGTAACAAGAATATGAAATGGAAAAAGTTTGCTAACTTTGAGAGACATTAACACATTAACACATTAACACATGAAAACTTTACTGATTAACGCAGCACGTTGCTCCAGTGCCGTCCTGCTGTCAGCGGCTGTCCTGCTGGGCGCCGTGTCATGCGGTCCGAAAAGCACCTCTCACCGCAACCCGGAAGGACTCGTCTCCGTCAACTATGCCGACCTGAAACAGGGAGAGGACATCCTCATATCGGAGTGGGTCGGCGAGCCGGAGTTCATAGCCCTGGAAAGCCGGCCTGAGGCTCTGGTTACCGGCGGACTGTTCACCATCTCCGACCACTACATAGGCGTTTACCGCAAGAACAGCGAGACTCCATTCAAACTCTTCGACCGTGCCACGGGTAAATATCTACGGGACATCGGCGGCATCGGACGCGGTCCTGGGGAGTACAACAGCATATCCTCGGCACAACTGGACGAAGCCGGCGGAAAGGTATGGATCAGCACCATAGACAGGAACAATATCTACGGTTACGATATCTACACCGGCAGACTCGTTGCGGACATCAAGCTGCCCTACAAGGCCGACAACAATACCAACAACGGCTTCAACTTCTTAGTTGACAGCCTTTCCAGCACTATTACAGTCGTACCGCTGCCCTTTAAGGACAAATGCCCCGCAGCCGCATGGTGCCAGGACATGGAGGGCAACATCCTGTGGGAAATCCCCAAGACCTACACTATGGAAGAGAATGTCTTCCTGACCATACAGACAGGTTACAACATCCCCGGCTCCATGGACCTGTGCTTCGAGAGCAACAACACCGCGCAGGACACATTGTACGTGTTGGAGAACCGGGAGATCAAGCCCATTCTTACTGTCCAGTTCGAAGATATCACCGAGCCTGGATATCTGGATCTCAGTGATGGCACGCTCTTCCGCAGCCCCATTCTCCTCCCCGATTACGCTGTCCTCCGGATATCCAGGTCGGCAGGAGTGACCAGCAGGGGTACGGAATTCTTCGTCGAATATGAGTATCTGCCCAACGTGGTCATGGACAGGCAGACAGAGGAAGTATCCCTGCGCAACATCGTGGACGACATCATGACATGGAACGACAATAATTTCCGATTCTCAGACGGCTACCTCGCAAACAGCTATGACGCCCTGACATTCCAGGAAGCCGGAGCCAAGGCCCTGACCGACGGCACTCTCAGCGACACCGCCAAAGATCAAATAACCACCATATTGTCAAGACTTTCAGACAACAGCAACAATATCCTGATGATAGCTCCCCTCAAGTAGCCGTTTTCCGTACAGTGCCTGTATGAAATCAGGGATTTTTGCTTAAATTCGCATCATGACCAAGCTGGCGGGAAATATCGGATTCGGAATCGACCGACTCCTGAGTTGGAAACAGCTGACGGGGCAGGAGGTCAACATACGCAGCGAGAGAGACTACGTCTGCGTAACTCTGTATTTCAATTCCGATGTCGTAGTAAACGCCACAGATGACGTCGTAGAAAATGTCGCAAGTAA
>DVHI01000046.1 GCA_018712275.1 Candidatus Coprenecus avistercoris
ATTTTAAAAAACGTTGTTTTTATCATCTTTTTTTGTCGTCAAATATAGTGCCGCTAAACCCAGGCAAGCAGCTAAAAATGAGGTGGCGAGAATCGAAAACTTTCCGGCATTTATCAGGACTGGATCGGCAAATGCCAGATTGTCAATAAATATTGACATCGTAAATCCTATACCTCCCAGTATGCCGAGAGCGAAAATCTGAAGCCACTTCGTTCCCTCAGGCTTTCCGGCAATCCGCAGCTTGACAGCCAGCCAGCTGAACAGGAAAATTCCAACAGGCTTGCCTATCAGCAGTCCGAAGAATACTCCCGGGACAACAGCCGGCATAGAGCCCTGACCTATGGAGGATGAGTCTATCACCACCCCCGCATTAGCGAGCGCAAATATAGGCATAATCAGGAAATTCACCCAAGGATGCAGCGCTGTTTCAAGTTTGCCCAGCGGAGAATCCGGTCCGGTAAACGCCCTTATGTCTCCTGTAGAGGTCTTTGCGGGAATGGTCATTGCAAGTATTACTCCGGCTATGGTAGCATGAATTCCGGACATGAATACGAATATGAACAGTACCAGACCGAGCAGGAGATATATCAGCAGAGTCCGTATGCCGGCCCTGTTGAGCAGAATAAGAACGATCACGACCAAAGCCGCGTACACCAGATACATCAGATGTATCTCATGTGCAGGATAGAATACCGCCAGCACTATGATGGCACCTATATCGTCCACCACGGCAAGGGCCACCAGCAGTACTTTGAGGCCTACCGGGCAGCGCCTGCCTAGAAGTGACAGGACGCCTATCGCGAAGGCAATATCAGTAGCCATGGGAATTCCCCAGCCGGATGCAGAGGGAGTTCCGGCATTGAAGTATGTGTAAATGAGGGCCGGGAATATCATTCCTCCCAAAGCAGCGAACATAGGCAGCATTGCCTTTTTCATCGTTGACAGTTCTCCCACCAGCAGCTCTCTCTTGATCTCAAGGCCCACCGAAAAGAAGAATACAGCCATCAGCACATCGTCAACCCATTGACGGACCGGCATATTGAAGGAAAATTCCCCGAACATGAATCCAAAATCAATGTCCCAGAAATGATGAAGCCATTTCAAGGCCGGAACATTTGCGGCCGTTACGGCCACCACCGCACAAATCAGGAGAAGCACCCCTCCTGTCATACTACTGTGAAGAATCTTTTCGAGCAGCACACGTCTGCGAAGCACGTACATTTTCGGGTCGATCATTTGGTATAGGTTTGTTTAGATTATCAAGCCTACAAATATAATCATTTTTCCCTAAAAGAAAAAGTCGAATACACAAGTAGTTTGAAAAGCATCCGGACCCCGGAGTTGGCATCCCAGTCTCCGCTGTTGCCAGGTGCCACCTCACATAGGTCGAAGCCTATAATCCTGCGCCCGGAGAGCGCCAGGCGATACAGCAGCCAGTCCGCCTGGGCAAATGTCAGTCCGCCCGGTACAGGAGTGCCGGTACCGGGACAGTACTCGGGAGTAAGTCCGTCTATATCGAAACTGACATACACCTCCTGTGGAAGAGTGGCAATAATACTTTCGCAGACCGTGTTCCATGGAGTTCCGCTAAAAAGCATCTCTTTCAGGCGGAAATCCGTGAAGGGGGAGAAAAGGTCCGAGGAGGTGATCAGGTCATGCTCTGCTGAACAGAAGTCCCGGATCCCCACCTGAGTGATGCGGCTGACACCAGGAGCCTCGCGCATCACATTGTACATTATGGACGCATGGGAATACCTGAACCCCTCGTATGCCTCACGGGTATCCGAGTGAGCGTCGATATGCAGAACTCCCATTCCGGGATGACGTCCGGACAGCGCCTTGATCAGTCCTAAAGGCACACTGTGCTCGCCGCCTACCACCGCTACTCTGCGGCCCTGTGAAAGATATTTTTCCGAAGTCTTCCCGACATAGTCATTTAGTTTTCCGGAGTATCCGTTGACTTGTTCGCACAGAGCCTCCAGGGCCATCGGATCCTCACCGGCTTCCAAAGCTCCGATAACCTGCTCGGCCAGGGCCCGTGCTCCCTGGTTAAGTTCTGTCAGAGAACCGTCCTGTGGAAGAGTCCAGACTTTCATGTCCGCCGCTCCAGGAATCTTCTCATCATACAGGTCTACCTGAAGAGAGGCGTCAAGCATTGCCGCCGGACCCTCAGCCGTACCTTTTCCATAGGACACCGTTGCGTCCCAGGGAATCTGGATCAGGACTGTGTCAGCCTCACTTTCTGTACACGGCAGTCCGAAAAAATTGCCGTTCGCTATTCCTATGCTGTCAGGATTGAACTCAGCCATTACTGTATGCCCTCCCTCATTATATCGTGAATATGTATAAGTCCGGCATACTTTCCGCCGTCCAGAACTACTACAGATGTGATATTATTGGCCTCCATCATCCGTAGTGCATCCACTGCCAGGGCAGACTTGTCCACAGTCTTGGGTGATCTGGACATTATATCCTTGGCCTGCAAGGTATTGATATCTTTTCCGTTCTCCACCATGCGCCTAACATCACCATTGGTTATGATGCCGCGCAAGTCTCCGTCCGGTCCTAGAACAACAGTAGCTCCCAGACGGTGCGAAGATATAGTAATCAAGACGTTCTTTATCGTCTCATCCTCTGACACCCTGGGCTGATTGGTCTTGTCGAACACGTCTTCTACCCTCATGTACAGCCTCTTTCCCAATGAGCCTCCGGGATGGAAGCGTCCGAAATCCTCCGCCGTGAAATTCTTGAAACGCGAGAGGGCCATGGCTATGGCGTCGCATACAACCAGATGCAGGGTCGTGCTCGTAGTCGGAGCCAGGTTGTTGGGGCATGCCTCCCTCTCCATCGGGACATATATCAGACGATCGGAATGTGTTCCAAGGAAAGAGTCGCGGTTGGACACTATTGAGACCACAGGGTTACCCATCTTTTTCACGAAAGGAAGCAGACGCTTCACCTCCTCAGTGTTACCGCTTTTGGAAATAAAGAGGACTATGTCACCTGGACCTATCATACCCAGGTCGCCGTGCACGGCATCTGCGGAATGCATGAAAAGGGCACAGGTACCGGTGGAATTGAGTGTAGCAACCATTTTCTGAGCGATGACGGCACTCTTTCCCACCCCGGACACGACGATTCGGCCCTTGCAGCGGGCCATCAAGGCCACTGCCTCTCCGAATCCGTCATCCACGATTCCGGGAAGTTGACTTACCGCTTCTGCCTCTGCCTCAATAGTCTCTAGGGCGTATTCCTTCAAATTTTCAATTATATTTTTCATTTTAATTTGCAAGAAACTGAACTTTTCGGTAATTTTAGACGCGCAAAGGTAATAAATATGAAGATTAGTTCTGAAGAATTACATTCCAATTTGAAGAAGTTTTTCGGTTTCGACACATTCAAGGGAGACCAGGAGAAAATCATGATGCACCTTATAGGCGGAGGCAACGCCTTTGTCCTCATGCCCACCGGCGGCGGCAAGTCACTGTGCTACCAGCTGCCCGCCCTCGTGATGCCGGGGACAGCGATCGTGGTCTCGCCCCTCATCGCCCTTATGAAGAACCAGGTGGACGCGATAAGAGGCTTCGTAGCCGGCTCGGAGGGTGTCGCGCATTTTCTCAACTCTTCCCTCAACAAGAGCCAGATCCAGGAAGTCAAGGACGACCTCCTGAGCGGGGTCACCAAACTGCTGTACGTCGCTCCGGAGTCCCTGACCAAGGATGATACCGTTGCGCTGCTGAAACAGATCAAAATCTCTTTCTACGCCATAGACGAGGCCCACTGTATCTCCGAATGGGGCCATGATTTCAGACCGGAATACCGCAACATCCGCAGTATCGTGGAGAAGCTGGGTATCGCGCCCATCATCGCCCTCACGGCCACTGCCACTCCGAAAGTGCAGGCTGACATCCAGAAGAACCTCAACATGATGGATGCCAAGGTCTTCAAAAGCTCCTTCAACCGTCCAAACCTCTACTACGAGGTACGGGACAAGGTCAATGTCCGCCGCGAGCTCATCAAGTTCATCAAGGAGAATCCCGGCAAGTCCGGCATCATATACTGCCTCAGCCGCAAGAAGACCGAGGAGATAGCTGAGTTCCTGACCGTCAACGGCATCAAGGCCCTGCCCTACCACGCCGGCATGGATGCAGCCACTCGGGCCAAGAACCAGGACATGTTTCTGATGGAGGAAGTGGACGTGATAGTTGCCACCATCGCCTTCGGCATGGGCATCGACAAGCCTGACGTACGTTTCGTAATCCACTACGACATCCCCAAGAGCCTGGAGGGCTACTATCAGGAGACGGGCCGTGCCGGCAGGGACGGACAGGAGGGGAAATGCATCACTTTCTACAGCTACAAGGACATCCTCAAGCTGGAAAAATTCATGCAGGGCAAGCCTCTCTCCGAACAGGAAATAGGGAAGCAGCTCCTGATGGAGACCGTGGCCTACGCCGAGTCCAACCGCTGCCGTCGCAAGATCCTCCTCAACTACTTCGGAGAGGACTACCCCGAGGAGAACTGCGGCAACTGCGACAACTGCCTGCATCCCAAGAAGATGTTCGACGGGCAGGAGGACATGGCCCTGGTGCTGGAGCTGGTGGCCTCGATGAAGGAGAATTTCAAGACCGAGCACCTGGCCAATATCCTGGCGGGGGAGATCAACTCTATAATCAAGTCCTACAACCACCACGAGAGCGAGTTTTTCGGCATGGGCAGGGACAAGGGCGTAAAGTTCTGGATAGCCATTATCCGCCAGGGAGTCATCCTGCATTACCTGTACAAGGATATAGAGCAGTACGGACTCATCTCCATCACTGACCTGGGCCGGGAGTTCATGGAGCATCCCCACGAGCTGATGCTGACGGAGGACCGCGAGTTCGCGGACGGGGACGAGGAGGACGAGGAGGAGGCAGCCGCAGCCGCGGCAGTACGTCACGGAGGCGGAGTGGGCGATCCCACCCTCTATGCCATGCTCAAGGACCTGCGCAGGGATATGTCCCGCAAGCTGAAACTGCCGTCCTTCGTGATATTCTCCGACCCCTCGCTGGAGGATATGTCCATCCACTACCCCATCACCCTGGACGAGCTGAAGAACTGCCAGGGCGTGGGCGAGGGTAAGGCCCGAAAGTTCGGCCGCGAGTTCGTCAAGCTCATAGCCAAGTACGTGGAGGAAAATGAAATCCAGCGGCCCGAGGACATCGTCGTCAAGTCGCTGGTCAACAAGTCGGCCAACAAAGTCTACATCATCCAGAACATCGACCGCAAGATACCTCTCGAAGATATCGCCGACGCCAAGAACATGGAATACATGGAGGTTCTCGACGAGATAGAGGCCATCGTGGCCGCCGGCACCCGCATCGACCTGGACTACTACATCGAGCAGACCGTCGATGAGGACAAGGTCGAGGACATATACAACTACTTCAAGGAGGAAGCCGAGACCGACTCCGTCGAGGAGGCCAAGAAGGCTCTCGGTCCCGACTATCAGGAAGAGGACATCCGCCTCGTCCGCATCAAGTTCCTCTCTGAAGTCGCTAATTAAACTTACACCCGACCAGGCCGCACATCAGCGATATGCGCCTACTTCCAGAGATGCTCGGGATATACCCCTGCATCGATAAGCTTCTGGATACGCTCTACGACGTAAGGTCTGTCCTGCTTGTAGGTGACGCCGAACCACTGGGCGTCGCTGTTGAGCACCTTAAGAGTGGCCTTCCCCTCGTTTATCAGCTGGTTCACGCACAGGGGGATGAAGAACTCGGCCTTGGGATTGGCCATATTGGCGGGATCGGAGAGGAACTTCTTGAAAAGAATCTCGGACTCGGCGAAGAAATCGGGAGTGAATCCGAAGAGGTTCATCGACACCACCGTGTTCTCGTCCAGAGGATGGAGACCGTCAGCGTCCTTGTACATGATCTGACCGCCCTCCACGCGCTCTATGGCTGTACGCTCCACGATGGAGACCAGATTGCCATCTGCATCCACGCGGCACTCACCGCGGGAAACAGTGCCGTAGTCGGACAGGGTATTGTGCAGGTTGTAGCCCACCATGGAGTACTTGCCCTTCTGTCCGTCCACAGAGCGGAGATAGTCAGCCAGCACCGCATAGCCCTCGCGTCCGTAGAAGTCATCGGAGTTGATCACCGCGAAAGGAGTATTCACCACGGGTGCCGCCATCATGACAGCATGACATGTGCCCCAGGGTTTCTCGCGTCCCTCGGGCACACTGAATCCCTCGGGCAGATAATCCAGTTCCTGGAATACGAACTCAATCTCCACCTTGTCGCCGAAATGCTCCGGAGTGAATATCTCGCGGAAGGCCTTCTCGAACGAATGTCTGATGATAAACACCACTTTCCCGAATCCGGCACGTACTGCATCGTAAATCGAATAGTCGATAATCGCCTCACCGTTGGGGCCTACTCCGTCCATCTGCTTCAGGGAACCATAGCGGGAACCCATGCCCGCTGCCAATACTACTAACGTCGGTTTCATTTTTCTGTCTATATCGTAATCAATTAAAATCAAATAAAAAGAGGCCGCATCAGACATAAATGTTCCGATTACGGCCTCCCTAATCAGTTACTCATAAACCCGTACTTATCTTTCGAGTTTATGGATCGCCAGACCACTCCTCAGCTTAGGCTCGAACCAGGTAGTCTTGGGAGGCATGATATTGCCGGTGTCGGCTATCCTGATAAGCTGCTTCATGGAGACGGGATACAGAGCGAAAGCTGCTGCCATCTCACCCGAATCAACCCTCTTCTTGAGCTCGCCGAGACCTCTGATACCGCCTACGAAGTCAATGCGCTTCGAAGTACGGAGATCCTTGATGTCGAGGAGCTTGTCGAAGATAAGGTTGGAGCAGATGGTCACGTCGAGGCATCCGATGGGATCGTTGTCGTCATAGGTACCCTTCTTGGCTGTGAGGGAATACCAGTGGCCGCCGAGATACATCGAGAAGTTGTGCAGGTTCTTGGGCTTGTAGATCTCGGTACCCATGTCCTTGATTTCGAAGTCCTCGCCCAGCTTCTGGATGAACTGCTCGGGTGTGAGGCCGTTGAGATCCTTCACCACGCGGTTGTAGTCGATGATCTTGAGGTGGCTCTCGGGGAATACCACTGCCATGAAGTAGTTGTACTCCTCGTCTCCGCGGTGGTTGGGGTTCTGACGGCGCTTCTCCTCTCCTACGAGAGCGGCGGCGGCTGTACGGTGGTGACCGTCGGCTACGTAGAATGCGGGGATGGTCGAGAAGATCTCGGTGATCCTCTTGATGTCCTCGTCATTGTCGATTACCCAGAAATGATGTCCGAAACCGTCGTCCGGAGCCACGAAGTCGTACTCGGGCTTGCCGTCGGTGTACTTCTTCACGATGGCGTTGATCTCGGTGTTGTCAGGATAAGCGAAGAATACGGGCTCGATGTTGGCGTTCTGGATGCGGACGTGGATCATGCGGTCCTCCTCCTTGTCCTTGCGGGTGAGCTCGTGCTTCTTGATCTTGCCGGTGAGGTAGTCGTCTGTGTTGGCGCAGAGCACGATTCCGTACTGGGTACGGCCGTTCATCGTCTGGGCGTAAACATAGTAGCACTCTTTCTTGTCCTGTACCAGCCAGCCTTTCTCCTGCCATTTCTTGAAGTTCTCTACAGCCTTGTCGTATGCCTGCTGCGAGTGCTCGTCGATGATGGGGTCGAAGTCAATCTCGGGCTTGGTTATGTGGAGAAGGGATTTCTCGCCTGCCTCTTCCTTAGCCTCCTGGGAGTTGAGCACGTCGTAGGGACGGGCTGCCACCTCGGTTACTATGGCCTTGGGAGGGCGGATAGCTGCGAAAGGTTTTACTTTTACCATATCGTTTCTCTCCTATATGCTATTTGTTTACCTGGAACTTGCGGTTGCCTGTAGCGAAGAAGTCGCAGATCTGGTTGGCAGCGGCTACTCCGGCATTGACATTGGCCTCGGCGGTCTCGGCACCCATCTTCTTGGGGGTAGCGAAGACTCTCTTGCCGAACTTCTCGTTCAGCTCGGCCTGGTTGCCGGCGGCGATATCGGTGATGTACTTCAGGTCTTGTCTCTCCTCGAGTACCTTCACGAGCTCGGGCTCGTTGATCACTTCCTTGCGGGCAGTGTTCACGAGGCAGCCTCCCTTAGGCATCTTGGACAGAAGGGCGTATCCGATGGAACCCTTTGTCTCGTTGTTGGCGGGAATATGGAGGGATACGAAGTCGCTCTTGGCATAGAGGTCCTCGAGTGAAGCGGCTACCTCTACTCCCTCAGCCTGAATCTTGTCAGCGGGAACGAAGGGGTCGAAGGCCATGATCTTCATGCCGAAGCTCTTGGCGTGAGCGGCTACCAGACGGCCGACGTTGCCGTAAGCCTGGATACCGAGGGTCTTGCCCTTGAGCTCTGTACCTGTGCCGGGGGTGAACTGGTTGCGGGAGATGTAGATCATCATACCGATTGCGAGCTCGGCGACAGCGTTGGAGTTCTGACCGGGAGTGTTCATGGCTACGATGCCTCTCTCGGTGCAGGCTGCCAGGTCGAGGTTGTCATAACCTGCGCCGGCACGTACGACGATCTTCAGCTTGGGAGCGGCTGCGATCACTTCCTTGGTCACTTTGTCGGAGCGGACGATGAGGGCGTCAGCATCGGCTACAGCTGCGTAGAGCTGCTGTACATCGGTATATTTCTCGAGAGTTGCAAGCTCGTGGCCGCCTTTCTCGACGATCTCGCGGATCTGGTCAACGGCTACCTTTGAGAAGGGTTTCTCGGTTGCTACTAATACTTTCATTTCAGTTGTGCGTTTTAAAAGTTCAAAGTTTAAGGATTATTTATGCATCTTCTCGAACTCCTGCATGCAGGCGATCAGAGCCTCTACGGCCTCGATGGGACAGGCGTTGTAGATGGAGGCGCGGAATCCGCCGACTGAGCGGTGGCCCTTGATACCTACCATGCCTTTCTCCTTTGCGAAGGCGAGGAACTCGTCCTGGAGGTTCTCATAACCGGGAGCCATCACGAAGCATACGTTCATCAGGGAGCGGTCCTCCTTGGCGGCTGTACCTACGAACAGAGGGTTGCGGTCGATCTCGTCATAGAGCATGCCGGCTTTCTTCTTGTTGATCTCGTACATAGCCTTCAGGCCGCCCTGAGCCTTAACCCACTTCAGAGTCTCGGTCATAACGAAGATAGAGAATACAGGAGGAGTGTTGAACATGGACTCACCCTCGATGTGTGTGCGGTAGTCGAGCATGGTGGGCAGATAGCGGGACACCTTGCCGAGGATCTCGTCCTTAACGATAACGAATACCACGCCGGCAGGACCTACGTTCTTCTGGGCACCACCGTAGATCAGAGCATACTTGGAAACGTCCACGGGACGGCTCATGATATCGGATGACATATCGGCTACGAGGGGCACGGGGCAGTCGATGTCCTCGTGGATCTCAGTACCCTTGATGGTGTTGTTGGTAGTGATGTGGAAGTAGTCGAGGTCTGTGGGGATCTCATAGCCCTTGGGGATGTAGGTGTAGTTCTTGTCGGCTGAGGAAGCCACTGCGTATGCGTTGCCGATACCTTTGGCCTCTTTCAGAGCCTTCTTTGCCCATACGCCTGTCTCTAAGTAACCGGCCTTGTTCTCGAGGAGGTTCATGGCCACATAGAGGAACTGGAGGGATGCACCGCCGCCGAGGAAGAGGACGCTGTATCCTTCAGGGATGTTGAGGAGCTCTTTCCAGAGGGCGCGGCACTCGTTCATGACGGCCTCCCACTCCTTGCTTCTGTGAGACACTTCTATTACGGACATTCCTGTTCCCTTGAAATCCTTAAGGGCCTCGATAGCCGCTTCGATGGCCGGTTTGGGCAGAACGCAGGGACCGGCGTTGAAATTGTAAGCTTTTTTCATATTGTATTAAAATTTTAAAAGGTTATGAATTGTCACACTAATTAGAGCCAAAGTTACAAATTATTTCTTAAATGTCGGTTATTTTCTCACAATATGAACACAAAAGTCGTATTTCAGAACCTTTGACTATTGTCTTGAACTTTGTCGGGATGTTCTCATGGTTGGTAACGCACATGGGATTGATGCATCTGACTATTCCGGTGATGGTCTCGGGGATAGTGAGCACCTTCTTCTCCACCACCTCGAAGTCCCGGATGATGTTCACGCTGGCGTTGGGTGCTATGAGGGCTATCTTGTTGAGCTCGTCATCCTTGAAGAATCTTTCGGATATCTTGATGATGCCCTTGCTGCCCATCGACCTGCTGTCCAGATTGACTCCGAACGTGACGGGATGGGGAGAGTCGTAGAGTCCCAGGATGTCTATCACCTTGAAGACCTGCCCGGATGGTATGTGGTCGAGTACCGTTCCGTTCTTGATGGCGCTGACCTTGAGCTGTTTCTCGTTGTTGTTTTCCATTGCCGTTCCTCCTATCTTTTACCGAGTAAGTATGAGATGATGGCCATGCGGACGTACATTCCGTTCTCGGCCTGCTTGAAATACGATGCGTGAGGAGTGTCGTCCACGTCCACCGCTATCTCCTGCAGCCTGGGCAGGGGATGGAGAATCTTCATGTTGGGCCGCACGCCCGAGAGCATGGAGGCATTGAGGCTGTAGACGTTCTTGACCTTCTCGTACTCCACGGGGTCGGTGAAGCGCTCCTGCTGTATCCTGGTCATGTACAGGATGTCCGTGCTGTCCAGATACTCGCGCAGGTCAGCGGTCTCCTTGTAGGGAATGCCCTTGCTGTCCATGAAGTCGCGGTACTCCTGGGGCAGCTTCAGCTCGTCGGGAGCGGTGAACTCGAACTCAGGGGAAAAATGGCTCATGGCCTGCAGCAGCGAGTGGACGGTCCTGCCGTATTTCAGGTCCCCCACCATGTTGATGTTGATGTGGTCCAGACGGCCCTGGGTCTGCTTGATGGTGTAGAGGTCCAGCAGGGTCTGGGTCGGATGCTGGTTCGCTCCGTCACCGGCGTTGATGACCGGCACCGAGGCCACCTCCGAAGCATAGCGGGCACTGCCCTCCAGAGGATGCCTCATAACGATGAGGTCCACGTAGTTCGACACCATCTTGATGGTATCCTTGAGGCTCTCGCCCTTGCGGATGCTGGTATTGGCCGCGTCCGAAAAACCGATAACCCTGGCGCCCAGCCTGTTCGCAGCAGTCTCGAAACTCAGGCGGGTCCTGGTGGAAGGCTCGAAGAAGATACATGCCACCACCTTGTCGCTCAGGAATGTCTGAGACTTGTTGTGCTCAAACTCCTCCGCCACGTCGAGGATGTGCAGGATCTCCTCCTTGGTAAAATCCTGGATTGAAATTAAACTCTTTTTAGCCATATCTGTTGTTGAATATTGTCCTAAAGCACCTTCTCAACCCTGGCCTCCGCGTCCTCCATCCTCTGCCGGAACCGCTCTACATCGCTGAGCC
Source organism: Candidatus Coprenecus avistercoris (assembly GCA_018712275.1). Taxonomy (GTDB): domain Bacteria; phylum Bacteroidota; class Bacteroidia; order Bacteroidales; family UBA932; genus Coprenecus; species Coprenecus avistercoris. Next base: position 11,427 of record DVHI01000046.1, read on the forward strand.
TGACCCTCATCTCCATCCTGCACACGTCCTCCGCGGTGTACCCTGACGGAGCTATGCCCATGTCCTTGAGCACCCGCATCACCCTGTCCATCGCCACATAGTCGAATGTCACCGCATACCCCTCCGAAGCCACCTTCTCCACCACCTCCGCATGGTCCAGCGCATCGGCCGCTGCCGCCTTGTAAGCCCGTATCAGCCCCGGAACCCCGAGCTTTATGCCCCCGAAATACCGCACCACCACTATCAGCACGTCGCTCAGTTCCCGCGAGAGAATCTGCCCGTAAATCGGCCTGCCCGCCGTGGAGGAAGGCTCCCCGTCATCGTTGTACCTCCATACATCCCCGCTCAGTCCCAGTCTGTAGGCATAGCAGTGATGACGCGCGTCGTAGTACTCCTTCCTGATTTTCTCCAGAACGGCCCTGACCTCCTCTTCCGAGACCACCGGATATGCAAAAGCGAGAAACTTACTTCCCTTTTCCTTATATAACCCCTCGGCGGTGCCGGAAATGCTCTTGAAAGTATCGTTTCTCTGCGATGAATCCATGTCTGGCCATTTGAGCCCCTAAGTTAGCAATTTTTTTTAACTTTGGGCCCCAATTTCGGAAAAATGGAAAGGAACGGCTTTATAATAAGGTATGCCTCCCTGGGAGAGCGCATCCGGGCATGGCTCGGAGGGACGGCCGCCTGGCCGGAGCTGGACGCGGCGGTGGAGCAGTCCGCGGGGGACAATATTTTCTTCACCCCCTGGATGCAGCGCCGCGCCCTGGAAGCCCTGGCGGAGGGGATGCTGAGGGAGGAGGTGCTGAAGAACTGGCTGGGACAATACCCTGAACCGGGCCCCGCAGCATCGGGGAAGGTCTGCGGAGTGGTCGCGGCCGGGAACATCCCCGCGGTGGCGTTCCACGACATCCTGACAGTCCTCGCCGCGGGATGGCGGCCCCTGGTCAAGCTCTCCTCTAAGGACAGGTACCTGCTGCCGGTACTCTTTCCTCCCGGAACGGGAGCGGAGTTCCGTTCCTCGGCCGACGGCTGGAGGGTGGACGCCCTGCTGACGATGGGCGGGGACGGGGCGGCGGAATTTTACCAGGAGCAGTTCGGCGGCATCCCGCACCTCATACGGGCCGGGAGGTTCAGCGCCGCGGTGCTCACCGGCAACGAGGACCCTTCCGCCCTTGAAGCCCTCGCCGGGGACATGCTGCTGTACTACGGCCTGGGCTGCCGCAGCGCGACCTGCCTGCTGGTGCCGCAGGGACATGACCTCTCCGGGACAATGGCCGCCGCCGAAGCCTTCGCCCGGGAGCACTGGGGTCGGCTCGGCCAGGACAATCACCGCAAGAACAGGGCGGTACTGACTCTCTCGGGGGAGGAATTCCTGGACAGCGGCACGGTTATTTTCCGGAATCTGAGGAAACTGATTCCGGGGGCTCAGGAGGATATCAGCCTCTGCCGGCCGTGGGACCGGAGCCTGCGCGTGGGGGAGGTGTGGTATGTGGAATACCGCCGGGAAAATGAATTGGAAAAATTTATAGGGGCCAATTTGGACAGAATTCAAAAAATTATCCGTAACTTTGGTTCGGCTCAGAGCCCCTCGCCCCAGGACTGGCCCGATGGGGCGGACGCTCTGGACATGCTGACACGACTTTAATATCAACGCCATGATACTCAGATATAAAGCAACTATCCCAGGCAACAGGATCTTCATGCGGGAATATGACGTGGATTCCGGCATGAGCCTGTACAAGCTCCGCGAATATATGGACCGGGAGCTGGGTTTCTCGCCTGACCAGATGACGGTGTTCGACACACTCTCGGCCGCCGGCAAGTTCTCCAGAAGGATAGGGCTGTTCGATTTCGGAGACGGGTCCATGGACATGATCACCATCGACAACACCGTCTCGCACGAGGAGACCGTCCTCCGCTACGTCTACAATCTGACCCAGAACCTCTGCATCGAGCTCCGCCTGGAGGGCGAGCAGGAGTTCAACCGCCGCCTCTCCTACCCCGTGCTGGTGGCCGAGAAGGGCCGCAACCCGGACCAGTTCTCAGCCGTGTACGAGGATTACGAGGAATTCTCCGACCGCCATGCTTCACAGTCCGCCGCTCCCGACGAGGAGGACTCCTTCGAGGACGACGAGCTGCCCGAGGGCGAGGAGAACGTATAGCCGCCCCTCATGAGCGGAAAGAAGCTGATACAGGTACTCGGGCCTACGGCTGTGGGCAAGACCGACTATGCCATACAGCTGGCCCTGAAGTACTCTTCTCCCGTGATATCCTGCGATTCCCGCCAGATATTCAAGGAGATGCGTATCGGCACGGCCCCTCCGTCGGAGGAGCAGCTGCGGCAGGTGCGGCACTACTTCATCTTCAGTCACTCGGTATCGGACTACTACTCAGCCGGTCTCTATGAGGTGGAGGCCATGGAGCTGCTGACCCGGCTCTTCCAGGAGCACGACGTACTGGTGATGGTCGGAGGCTCCGGCCTGTATGCCGATGCCCTGTGCTACGGACTGGACGACTTTCCTCCTGCCGATCAGGAGCTGCGCAGACTCTTGACGGACAGGGCGTTGAAGGAGGGAGTCGGAGTGCTTGCAGAAGAGCTGCGGCAGGTGGACCCGGAGAGCTGGGCCGCCATCGACCTGTCCAACCGGCAGAGGGTCGTCCGGGCCCTGGAGGTCACCCTATCGACCGGACGCAAATTTTCCTCATATAAGTCCAACCCCCGCAAGGTCAGACCGTTCGGGATTCAGAGGCTCTGCCTCACCCTTCCCCGCGAAGAGCTCTACCGCCGCATAGACCGCCGCGCCGAGGCCATGTTCGAGGCCGGGCTGGTGGACGAGGTGCGGGGACTGGCGCAGTACCGCTCCATGCCGGCCCTGCGCACCGTGGGATACCGAGAGGTATTCGACTACCTGGACGGGATCATCTCCCTGGACGAGGCCCTGGCCCTGGTGCAGCGCAACACCCGGAGGTACGCCAAGCGGCAGATCACGTGGTTCGCGCCGGTTCAGGACAAAATAGCCCTTTAGTTCCGGACTTTTTGCATACGCTTTTCATTTTTTCGTACCTTTGCGGGACAGCACCAAATTGTATCATTTTAACCGTCAACACCCCTGCTTATGACCCTTACATTGCTCCTGCTCGTGGCCGCCATCGTCATTGTCCTGTGCGTAGTGCTCAACAACGTCTCGAACAAGATAGGCATCCCCATGCTGCTGGCATTCATCCTGCTGGGCATGGCCTTCGGATCCGACGGCATAGTGAAGATTCCCTTCGACAACTTCGATTTCACCGAGAGCATCTGTACCGTGGCCCTGATATTCATCATGTTCTACGGCGGTTTCGGCACCCGGTGGAAAGAGGCTAAGCCGGTGGTGGTCAAAGCCGGCATACTCTCCACCCTCGGCGTGGCCCTTACAGCGGGACTGACCGGGCTTTTCTGCTACTACGTGCTCAAGCTCCCGGCAGCCCTGGGTTTCCTGGTAGGAGCGGTGCTCAGCTCCACCGACGCGGCCTCCGTGTTCTCGATTCTGCGCTCCCGCAAGCTCGGCCTCAAATACAACACCGCCTCCCTCCTCGAGATCGAGAGCGGTAGCAACGACCCCTGCTCCTACATGCTTACCGTCATCATGATGGCCGTCATCGAGGGGACGGTGTCCGGCGGGCGCATAGTATATATGGTATTCGCGCAGATAGTCTACGGTGCGGCCATAGGTGCCGTGATAGCCGTGTCCGCCGCGTGGCTGATGAAGCACTTCCGTTCCACTACATCCGGCTTCGACACCCTCTTCGTGCTGGCGGTGGCCATCTTCTCGTATGCGATTCCCAACCTCATCGGTGGCAACGGCTACCTGAGCGCCTACATCGTCGGCATCGTCCTGGGTAACGCCAACATCCGCGGCAAGAAGACCCTGGTGCCCTTCTTCGACGGACTGACCAGCCTGATGCAGATTATCATATTTTTCCTGTTGGGACTGCTGGCCTTCCCCTCACAGCTGCCGGCCATCGCCATACCGGCCATTCTGATTGCCCTGTTCATGACTTTCGTTGCCCGTCCCCTGTCCGTGTTCGCCATCATGGCCCCGTTCCGAAGCAAGTGGAGACAGCAGCTGCTCGTCTCCTTCGTGGGACTAAGAGGTGCGGCGTCGGTAGTGTTCGCCATCATGGCCCTGCCGGCTTCCAGGCAGCTCACCGGCAACGAGTACGACCTGTTCAACATCGTGCTGATGATAGTCCTGCTGTCCATTTCCCTGCAGGGATCGCTCATCCCTCTGGTGGCCCGCAAGCTCCGGATGACCTCGAGTGAGGAGGACATCCTCAAGACCTTTACCGACTACTCGGACAACATGGACGTGAGCTTCGTACAGATGAATATCGGGGAGAAGGACTCCTGGTGCGGCAAGGTCATCAAGGATCTGCCCATCCCGCAGGAGACTCTCGTCGCAGTGATACTCAGGAATGAAAAGGCCATCATCCCGAGCGGAAAGACCAAGATACTGCCGGGGGACAAAGTCATCATGAGTGCCCGTGACTTCGAGGACGAGGACCTCATGCAGCTCTCCGAGCGGCGCATCGAGAGGGGCAGCGAATGGATAGGCAAGAAGGTCTTCCAGTACTCGCCCGACAGCAACGAGCTGATAGTGCTCATAAAGCGCGGCAACAGGGCCATCATTCCCCGCGGCAACACCGTGATACACAAGAACGACGTGATGGTCATCAACAAGATCCGCAAGGAATCCCTCCAGAACTGACAACAAACACAGTACATACATTATGGAAAAAGCCAAAGTTTACTTCACAGACCTGCACACCTCCACCAGACTTCCCCTGGTGGAGAAGATGAAAGCCGTGGCCAAGGCCGCCGGCATCGAGAAGATCGACTTCAAGGACAAGTTCGTCGCTATAAAAATGCACTTCGGCGAGCCGGGCAACCTGGCCTTCCTCCGGCCCAACTACGCCGCCGGCATGGCCGACCTGGTGCGTTCCCTCGGCGGAAAGCCCTACCTGACTGACTGCAACACCCTCTACTCCGGAGGCCGCTCCAACGCCGTGGACCATCTCGAGAGCGCGTCCCGCAACGGTTTCAACCGCCTCAGCGCCGGATGCGACGTGATCATCGCCGACGGCGTCAAGGGTACCGACTGCCGCGAGCTCCCCATCGAGGGCGGCACCTACTGCAAGACGGCCAAGATAGGCACGGCCATCGTGGACTCCGACGTGCTCATAGCCCTCTCGCACTTCAAGGGGCACGAGCAGACCGGTTTCGGAGGAGCCATCAAGAACATGGGCATGGGCTGTGCCAGCGTGGCCGGCAAGCTCGAGCTGCACTCCTCGTCGAAGCCCGTGGTCAAGGTAGAGAACTGCCGCTGCTGCGGTGTCTGCGTGAAGCACTGCGCCCATGACGCCATTCATCTCGAGACCGTCGAGGGCGTTAACTACGCCGGCAAGCATACCGCCGCCGTCATCGACTACGACAAGTGCGTAGGCTGCGGCCAGTGCGTTGCCCTCTGCCAGTACGAGTCGGCCGTTCTGAAGGACTGGGACACCTCCGAGACCCTCAACGGCAAGATAGCCGAGTACACCAAGGCCATCATCGCCGGCCGTCCCTGCTTCTACGTCAACCTCATCGTCAACGTATCCCCCGAGTGCGACTGCTGGAACCACAACGACGCCGCCATCGTGCCCGACCTCGGAATGGCCGCCTCCTTCGACCCCGTGGCCCTCGACCAGGCCTGCGCCGACATGGTGATGGCCGCCCCCGCCCTCCCCGGCAGCAAACTCGAGAAGACCCATCCCCACGAACACCTCTGCGGCGACGACAAGTTCCATATCCTGCATCCCGACACCAACTGGCAGTCCGGCCTCGAGCACGCCGAGCGCATCGGCATCGGTACCCGCCAGTATGAGCTCATCACCGTCTGAGCCCCTCCGGCATCATCTGCGACCAGGGACTCCACTACCAAAAGTACGAATGCCTCACCACCTGATCGCCTGACCCACTCCGGCCTCTCTTATGGCCGCGAACTGCGAACGCCCAACGGCCCCGGAAACGCTCCGAGGCCGTTTCGTTTTCCGCACGTCGCCGCGTACAAGTATTCCTGCCACTATAATGCCGGAGAAACCGTAGTCAGTAAGTATCCGAAGTATGTCTGCAACATAGCGAACTCTTAGGACCGGGAAATTCTGAGAAGACTGCTAGAGTAACGGTAAGTACGCGGGCGGTGCATTATAACAACATAATGACAATCAAGTAATTACAAATATAAGGTGTGCTTTTCGAGCTGCTGCAACCAGCCCAAAAGCACACACTTCAATCATAACACCCTGTAAACCAAGGTTCTGCAATTTTGAGGCGCTGCAGTACTTACCGTTGCTCCATCGGATTTCGGGAAACGGCTGGCGCATAACGCTGAACAACAGCAAATACCGCAATGCCAGATACCAGCTTTTCCCACAACTAGGTGACGCAGCAGAAAATCCAGCGACACTCACTCCTTCCTGACGGCTCGGCAGGGACACAGACGGAGCAGCTGCACCTTCAGTTAACGAATTGACTTCGTGGTGCTATACTGAAAAATCTAAGCTGATAATCAACACCTTATAAATTTGTTGTGAATACAGACGCGTTTTCCTACTGCTCCTTCCGAAGGAGTGGAGCGGGCAGGAAGGAGCAAGAGGCAATAGGATGAAGGAAGATGTTGATGTGGCACGGAATTACTCGGTGTTTTTTACCAGGTACTGGACATACTCGGACCAGCTGGGGCAGAGCTGAGAAACAGAATACTCACCTATAATTGTGAAACAGGATACCGCAGCGGTAGTGAACGCAGAAATAACTACTCAAAAGCGACCTGGGTCTCTCATATTTTCGTATTTTTGTATGTCTGAAACCAAATTTGGCAAATGGATATAAAGACACTGGATGACATAAACAAATTGATAGTCTCGGATGCAGAAACAGATTCGGTTGAGTATAAGGAAACTACCGGTCAGCTGGAACGAGGGATGGAAACACTGTGCGCCTTTCTGAATAAGGATGGCGGGACAGTACTGTTCGGCATCAATGACAAGAAAAAAGTCATCGGTCAGGAAGTGGCGGACACAACAAAACGAAACATCGCCGATGCCATAAACCGCTTGGAACCGGCTGCCGCTGTACAGATAACCTACATACCTATTCCCAACAGCAAAAAGAAAGTCATCGTACTGCACGTGGAAGACTCAAGACGAAACCGACCGTTCTCCTACAAGGGGCGTCCCTACATGCGGGTGGAAAGCGTAACGTCCACTATGCCGCAAAGCAAATACAATGAACTTCTTCTTAAGCGGGAAGAAACCAGGCATGGTTGGGAAACATACCCTAATCCGGAATTGAAACTTTCTGACCTGGACGAGGAGGAAATCCGGAAGACAGTGCGCCTGGGCATAGAAAGCGGGCGTTTGCCCGAAACAACCGGCAATGAGATTCCTGGAATACTCGAAAAGCTGAATATTCTTGAAAATGGGATTCTTAACAACGCTGCGGCAATATTGTTCGCGAAAAGGAAACTCGCACAATATCCTCAAAATCTGCTGCGGCTTGCCCGCTTCAAGGGCACAGACAAAACCGTATTCACTGACAACCAGCGTGTACATGGGAACTTATTCCAACTGCTCGATGCGGCTATGGCGTTTATATTCAAGCATCTTTCAATGTCCGGTACCACAGAGACTCTGGAAAGGGAAGAACATTTGGAGATTCCATACAAAGCAATAAGGGAGGCGGTAATAAACAGTCTATGTCACAGGAGTTACCGGGATGCTGGAGGATCTGTGGCCATTGCTGTATATGACGATCGGCTGGAGATTGAGAATCCAGGTTCATTCCCTTCTGGATGGGATATGGCAAGGATTAGATCTGAGCATGGCTCAAAACCCCGAAATCCTTTGATAGCAGACACGCTGTATATCCGGAAAGTGCTGGAAAGCTGGGGGCGAGGAATAAATCTAATCATCGATGAATGTCAAAAAGCCGGTTTGCCGGAACCTGAAT